>CAVKYA010000158.1:0-3752 GCA_963660255.1 Bacteroidaceae bacterium
CCTTAGAAGAGTTCACAATCGGATCCAACTCTGGATAAAGTGAATATTGAGACATAATCGTGACCGGAATCGTAACTGTCCCGTTGCTGGATGATGCTATAATATTTGTTTTCCCGACCTTGTTTCCTGTAACCAATCCATTTTCATCAACATCCGCATAATACTTATCTGCAGATGAATATGTGACTCCTTCCGCTGGATGTGACAAGAGTTGTTTTGTGCCACCTGAGTATAACGAAACTGAGGATGGTTCTACGGTTAATGGCGTAGATTGTTTCTGACACGAGATGGCGGTAACCATAATAAGGCAAATTGCCGCAAATTTGATAGTTCTCATATTGATAGAATGTGTTTATTTCTGAATATTCCGTTTGATACGTACGACCACTTCTACTTGCGACTCGGGATGTGCGTCAGGGGTGACTCTCGTCACACGAACCTCGTACAGATCTCCCCAGCCCATATCGAGGTATTTGCTGATTTCCTGATTGGAAGCGCGCGGAATGAATCCGAGTTTGAAATCTTTGTAGTAGATCGCGACGGCATAAGGGTCGAAGTGGTTGTCCTCTTCTCTGACGAGATCGAGTTTGGTGCCGATTTTGAGTTGCTCGAAAGCCTCACAGCCATCCCAATAGGAGAACCCTGCGATGTGGAAATTGGCGAGATGTCTCTTCATCTCCTGTCTGTTTTCCTTTTTCATAATACTTAGCTTTATTGGTTTATAGTGCAAATATGAAATGAGGCTGTCTCAATTTGTGGGACAGCCTCAAGGAAATATGAAGTATTTTTTGTTTTTTCTAAACCGGTTCTGCCGTTTATTGATATTCTTTAATCCACGAATATCCGAAACTCTGGTTCCCAGATCTTGTCACTGTTGGCGGCTTTGGACTCTTCAAAAAGTTTTTCAAGCTTTTCAGCGGCATATTCATCAAGGAGACGGCCAGAGCGGCCACCTTTCCAGTCAAAATCTGGTATGGCCTCAAGCAAGGCGGACGTTTTGATTATGACAAATTTGTCGGGATCGGTCGCCTGTTCGATATCCATATTCATATAGTAAGTCTCGCGGCCTTTGCCGGACCAGTCCTCGTCACGGTAAGGCTCGGATATGAATGTTCCAGCCATACAGATGCCGGTTGTGTCGTCAAGCACCGGTTCCCAAACCTGTTTACCCCATTTGTTCAGTTTACCAGGTACGGGTTTGTTCTTACAGCGGACCATAAAGAACCTGTCGCCAGTGTGAGCTCTCTGGTGATCCCAGACGCTCCAATTGAATGAGTTGAGTATGAAAAAGTCTTTTGAAAGCAAGTCGCGATGCCCCTCCAAATTGTAGGATGAGATCGCAGGGTTCCAGAAAAGGATTATTGTGCTCATAGTGAATGTGGTTTTAAATATTCAATGCAAAGATGAAAAGGAATTGTCCCAAATCGTGGGACAGAGTCGGGATATTCATTTATATCGCTCCACCGCCATAAGATGAAAGTCGCGTATGGTGTCGGCCAGCCATTGAGGTTCAAGGACTTTGATAGCTCCGCCTCGGGCGAGCAGGGGAGTGTGGAAGTCTCCTGTTGGGCTGAGCGTCAGTTCGAAGTCGGCATATTCATCAGTGCGGGAGATTTCTTTTTGCGATGGATGCATAGGCAGGTCGCGCATATAGAACGCTTCGTTTCCGAAGGCGCGGATCACAATGCGTTGCACGGGAATCTTTGTATCTTTCACGATGCCGTAGCAGTCACGGAACCATTGGGCGGCGTCAAAGTCCTCATCCAGAGTGAATTTCTCTTCCGTGAGTTCCAGACTTTTTATGCGGTCGAACGCCAGAAGGAAATAGTCTCCGTTCTTTAACGACTTTACAAGGCCATACCAACGCCTGTTGAATAGTTTGACGCAGTATGGCTCGACCTTCATAGAGGTTTCGTACTCGGAAGCATAGCGGTGGTAACTGACAATGATGCCCAGTCCGCGTTTCATAGCGTCTATGAACCTGTGAAGATTCTCACCGTCGGAAGGGATCGACTCCAGAAGGATCCTGTCGTGAACGCTTTTGCTTTCACTAAGGATGTTGTTGACAGACAAAGTGGATAGCATCCAGTTCTGGATGGAGTCCTCTTCAAACACTTCCTCATTACCGATGTAGTACTTGAACCCATTCTTCTTATCGCACTCGATATAGATGCCGAACATATCCTGAATGGCATCCTTATGCCTGTTGAATGTGCTGCGGGCAAGACTTATCCCCTCACTCATCTCCGTTTCCATCCACTTCCGGTTGATTTCCCCGAACGTGATTCCGTGAGACTTATGGATTGTGTTCACAAGCCAGATATATTCCTGAAAGAGAGTGTAGGATCTCATAATGAAGGGTTTTATTTAGGGTCACCTTAAATCAATTCGTTGTAAAGTTACAATAAAGTTTCTGTTGTGCAAATCCGATTACATTTTCTAATGGAGAGTGAAAGTCTTGCATATAATTCCACAAAAAGAATATTTTTGTGAAAATTAGTGAGTTCTGCGTCAATGCGGACCTATTATTCAAGAAGAATTTGGGGCGCTGGCTACTTCTGGCGAGAGCAAACCATGGGTGACTCCGGCTCCGCAAAATATTGGCCAAGAAGACTTTAACGGGGCGGTGAGAATGGTTAAGGCTGATAAGATTTATATTCCTTTGAAATCAGTTTCCGCAAAGGTTCTCAATCATTTGAAGCGAATTGCCGCATTCAAGAATCCGGAGTTTTACAGCAGGCAAGCGATGCGACTTTCAACATATTCAATTCCGCGCGTTATTTCGTGTTCCGACATTACGGAAGATTATTTGGCGATGCCTCGTGGATGTGAGGATGCCATTGAAACTTTCCTTATAGAGGATAATGTGGCATTTGATGTCATAGATGAGACAAACCACGGGAATCGTATATCCGTTTCATTCAAAGGAGTAGAGCGTAATGAGCAATTGGAGGCTATTGAAGCATTGTTCGCACACAACAATGGTGTGCTTCACGCGACCACGGCTTTTGGAAAGACAGTTACGGCAGCGGCTATGATTGCCCAAAAGCAAGTGAACACTCTGATTCTTGTCCATTCAAAAGCGTTGCTATCACAGTGGCATCAACGACTGACTGAATTTCTTGATATTGACTACAAAGAACCGGAACAACCGAAAAGACGTGGACGAAGGAAAATGTTTTCACCTATAGGTTGTCTGGATTCCACTGAAGATTCAAGATAGCTTCTTAGATCCGCTCAAAGAAGTCGTCGTAGTCTTTGTCGAGAATCTTCCAGATGCCGTTTTTGCGGCCGCCTTCACGAGCTATCAGATGCAGGTCGGTAAGGCGTTTCATATATGTCTTGACTTGCCGGGTGGACAGGTTTAGATCCTCTGCAATTAAATCAATGTTCACTTTAGGGTTCATAGTAATCAGCTTATAGATGCGTCTTTGGGCTTTTGTGAACTCTTTTGTGAACTCTTTTGTGAACTGTGCGGACTCTTTAGTGAAGTCATTTGTGACATCTTTTACGACATCGGTGCCGTAGTTGAGATTCCAGAGGGTCACGTGGAACTCGCAGGCGTTGGAGGTGAACTCTGGAGAGCGATATTCTTTCAATGACTCGAATCTGTCATATTCACCGAGGATTTTCTTCATTCCGCTGCCTCGGCGTTCCATAAGGTCGAGACGGCTGAAGAAATCGGCGAGGAGTGGATTGCGACGCTTGGACGGGACTGAAAGCGGGTTCAGTTGCTGAATCAGGCGGCCGTC
>CAVKYA010000158.1:4638-6165 GCA_963660255.1 Bacteroidaceae bacterium
ATAGGCTGTCGCCTCTCCTATAAGGTCTTTCAGTTTCATATCGCGTTCTTTATAAACAACCATAAATGTTCCGGCTCACATTATACCATCTTGCTGGCTTGCTGGAAGACACGGGAGTTGACGAAATTGCGGAAGGTCTCGTTGTCTAGGTAGTTACGGGCAAATTCGGTGTTCTCGGCCATCATCTTTAGGACTATTATTTGTAGGTCGGTATTGCATTGGAGCTGAGCCGTGTCGCTGTCGGAATTGTGGACGGCATTGACAAATGATTCGCTTTTCGCAAGAAGTCCCGGAAGTTGTTGGATCTGTGCGCGGACAGTGTCGGCGTGCTCCCACTCGATGCCTCCGTAGAGAGTGTTGAAGTCCTCGATTATTTTTGATAGAGATTCCATCTGAGGCTCCGGCTTGCCTCCGCCAATAGTTACCGGCACAGGGTCGATTTCTGCATTTGTGTCAGAGAGTGACAGGTCAATCTCTTCCTGCTCGACAATACGGTATTTGTCGAAGTCTATGGATTCGATAAGGCCTTCGGTCCAGTCATCAATAGCCAGTTTCGGCAGTTTCGTTCCCAGATAATAGTAGAAATGGTAGAGCTTTTCCCATTCAGGGCTGATGAACGGCATCACTGCGGCGAGGAAAGGATAAGTACGGACGTAACTCTTGATAGCGCTTTTACACTTTATTTGTTGTTCTTCTGAGAGTTCGTCTTTGAATCTGGCTACGCACCGGTTGATTATGGCATCAAGGTCTTCACGTGGCGCGGATGTCCAATAGAGCTTGTTGAACCCAAGGACATCCTCATCTGTGTAGATATTGGCATCTTCTACAATTTCGATGAGGTCATTGAGTTTGTTAGGGTCTGTCTCGTGTGAGAGCGATGTGCCTTTATAATATGTCTGAAATGCACGCTGAATGTCCTCGGGGGCATTGGCGAAGTCAAGGATGAATGTGTCCTTTTTCTTTGGGTGGCAACGGTTGAGACGGGATAAAGTCTGCACAGCCTTTACATCGGAAAGCTGTTTGTCAACATACATTGTGTGCAGAAGCGGCTGGTCATAGCCAGTCTGGAATTTGTTCGCCACGACAAGGATACGATACGGGTCATTTTCTATCTTCTTCTCGATTTCAGACGACGGGAACCCGTTTATCGTCGCTTCTGTGACCATCTTCCCGCAGTACTCCTTTTCTCCCGAGAAAGCTACGATGGCTTTGTATGGACTGTGCATTTCCTCCAGCTGCTTCGTGATGGCATAGTAAAACTCGATCGCACGGAGGATGCTTGAGGTTACGACCATTGCGCGAGCCTGCCCTCCGACCTTATGTGCACCGATGACTTTGTCAAGGAAATGCTTGACGATGATAAGAGATTTTTCCTTGATTGTCTGAGGCTGACGCTCCACGAATCCGCGCATTTTCTTTGAAGCCTGGTTCTTGTCAAATTCAGGGTCGGATTCTATGGATTTTATAATCTTGTAATAGCTCTTGTATGGAGTATAGTTGCGCAGCACGTCCATAATGAAGCCTTCC
>CAVKYA010000159.1:0-6153 GCA_963660255.1 Bacteroidaceae bacterium
GCCCCCCCCCCCCCCCCCCCCCCCCCGAGGGGAGGGATTTAGGGAGGGGGTAACGTGAACTGATTATTCACGGGCAATGCTCTTCGAACGTGAGATAAGGTTTTTTATCACAGGCATATGGTCACTTGCGAAACTTTAGTTTATTGAGCTGTTTTGATTTGTTTGAAATGTAGTTGGTGGGCACACTTGGTGTGCTGTTGCAACGAAAAAGATGAGAAGTGTTGCCGAAGAGGTATATTCGGTGCTTAGGGGCGACAAATACGGTCGAAAACGTCGCCGAAGAGGGGAACGTGACACTCTGAAGGGGGGGGGAGAAAAGTGCCTTTTGCTACCTTTTACCCCCTTTAGAAGTATCTGTGAGGCACATTTTTTTTAACGACTTTTTCAAGTGGACTCATGATTTGAGAATATGAGAAATAAAGAGACAATGAACATTATGTTGGCGATGTGCTGGTTCTTCTTAGCCACACAGGTCTTCGCACAGGAATTGACTCCGTACAGGACGTTGAAATATGCCCGGAAGGACACGGCGGAGCTTTATATGGACATCTACCGTCCGGCGGAGGGGAGTGTCACTGAACTTGACGGTCACAGAAAACCGACGATCCTTTACATTTTCGGAGGCGGATTCATGGAGGGAAACAGGCGAGACGGGACGGCTATGGAGTGGTTCCGGGATCTTACCGATGGTGGGTATGGGGTCGTGGCGATCGACTATCGGTTGGGACTGAAGGGAGTCCGCGGAGTGAGAGCATCGGAGTTTTCGGTGCTGCTGGACAAAGCGATACACCTCGCAATTCTGCGTTATCCGAGATAATCTCACTTTATGTCATCAAAAAGATGAGATAAAGTGAGATTATCTCGGACTTTTTGTAATTTTGCAAAAATAACGAATATGCAGAAGATTATCGGAAGGAAGAACGAGCTGGCCGAATTGAGACGTTGTCTGGATTCGGATCGTTCGGAGTTTGTGATTGTCTATGGGCGCCGCCGTGTCGGGAAGACTTTTCTTGTCGACACTTTTTTCGACGGACAATACGATTTCGCTTTTGTGGGCGGTAACAGGCTTTCAAAAGAAAAACAACTGCGTAATTTCTCAAAAGCGCTCAAGAAGGCGGCGAAGTTGCCTGTGCAGCCGAAATTTTCTAGCTGGTCTGATGCGTTTGATGCGTTGGAAGAGTATCTTGAGACCATCAACGAATCTCGTAAAAAGGTGATATTCATAGATGAAATGCCGTGGATAGATACCCCTAAGTCAGAGTTCATGGAGGCTCTCGAAATATTCTGGAATGCTTGGGGCGCCCGTCGGAACGACATTATGTTTGTCGCAAGCGGATCGGCATCATCGTGGATGATGGATAAACTTGTGGAAAATCCGGGAGGATTGCATGCAAGGATTACCAACAATATTTATGTCCGTCCTTTCACCCTTAAGGAGACGGAGGAGTATCTGCGCAGCAGGCGGATCGGTTGGGACCGTTATCAGATTTTGAAACTTTACATGATTCTCGGAGGCATCCCATTTTACCTTAGTCTGCTCGACCCCGCCAAATCCATGATAGAGAACATTGATTACTTGTTCTTCCGCCGTAACGGCGGGATGCGCATCGAGTTCGATGAGCTGTATAATGCGATATTCAATAATGCGGGTAAATACCTTGAAGTCGTTGAAGCATTGTATAAAAACAAAACTGGATTGACTTCGGCCGAGATACGGAAAGCCACCGGAATTGAGGGGAAAATGCTGGCAACAACCTTGCGGAATCTGGAGAGATGTGACTTCATCATCTCTTTCACCCAGTTCGGTAACAAATCAAGAGGGACTCTGTACCGGCTTGTTGACTACTACACCCTGTTCTACTTCAAGTTCATAAAAGCATCGGACACAAAAGACGAACGATGGTGGCAGCATAACTACAATTCCCGGTCAGTCGAGTCATGGGAGGGAATATCATTTGAACTGGTGTGTCTCACTCATCTTGATCAGATAAAACGGAAACTTGGAATTACCGGAATATCGACAAGCGCGTCATCATGGAGATACAAGGCTTCCGTTGAGAGTGCGGAACGAGGCGCGCAGATTGACCTTCTCATTGACCGTGGAGACCACGCGATCAACTTGTGCGAGATGAAGTTCTGTGCCACAAGATTTCCAATCACATCCGATTACGAACAGACAATACGTAATAGAATTCTATTGTTCAGAGAAAAAACAGGTACGGTGAAATCATTGATCTGCACCTTTATAACCACTTTCGGCGTGGCCAACGGCGCGCACAGCGGAATTGTGGATAATGAAGTCGATGCAGATGACCTGTTTGATTAGCGCATTTCGAAAATCGCATATTGGCGAGTTATCGCACTTTATTTGTTTAAAAATCCAATATTATCGCATTTATCCCGGACTTTTTGTAATTTTGACAACTTCGGGGGTCGAGAGTAAAAAGTTGAATTACATGAGAAAGATTACAGCAGTCGCTGCGGCCATATTCATTGCCGCCTTCTGTGTGGCGCCTTGCGGCGGTGCGCCTATGCGCGATAGGGAAGTCAGGAAAAAAGTGCGTGCTGTCCTTGGGTCGATGAGCACCCGCGGGAAGGTAGCGCAATTGGTTTTTGTGGATGTCTATCCGGACGGGGACTCCACTTTGCGTGCTCAGGCGGACAGTATCGTCGCCAAGGAGCAGGTCGGAGGCATCATCCTGATGGAAGGCGACATCGTTCAGACAGCCACAATGTGCAACCGCCTGCAAAGCCTTGTCAAAGTGCCGCTTGCCGTCACGATTGACGGGGAGTTCGGTCTCGGGATGAGAATCAGTGAATTCCGTAGATATCCACGTCAAGGAGTTCTTGCCGGCCTCCCGAACGACAGCCTGGTCTATGAGATGGGACAGCAGATTGCAAGGGACATGCGCTCGATGAAGATCGATGTCAACTTCGCTCCTGTCGTCGATGTGAACCTGCATCCCGATGTGAACACAATCAAGGACAGAAGTTTCGGCCCTGACAAGAAACTTGTCGCCGAGTACGGATCCGCAGTCATGCGTGGAATGCAGGACGGTGGTGTCGTGGCTTGTGCCAAGCATTTTCCGGGACACGGAGACACCGAGGTTGATTCGCACAAGGCTCTTCCCGTGTTGAAGTTCCCTATGGAAAGATTGGATTCGGTGGAACTGTATCCCTTCAGAAGGCTGATCAAGGATGGTGTCAAAATGGTCATGGTCGGACATCTCCTTGTCCCCGCGCTTGACACTCTGCCGGCGTCGGTCTCAAAGGTTGTCGTGACGGATCTCCTAAGGAAGAAGATGAATTTCAAAGGCTTAATCATCACTGACGCTCTCGGGATGGAGGGTGTTCTGGAGCCGTTCGGCGGCGCCAGCCAAAAGGCGACACTCGCCGCCTACATGGCCGGTGTTGACATCCTTCTGATGCCTGACAACGTCTCCGAGGGGATTGATCTCATCGTGGACTACATTGGCGACGACCGCATGAAGCTTAGGGATTTGGACAGGCGCGTCAAGAAAGTCCTGACCCTGAAGGCTGAATGCGGCAAGCTGTCCGGAACCGGTGATCTGAACATCACTCCCGATGCGGTTGACACGAAGGGTACTGACAATCTTGTCTCCACAATTGAGAAGGCTCTGGAGTTCGAGTAACACAGTCGTTTGTAATGACCATTGGACAAACAAGGCAGGCACCTGATTCCTTTTAGGATGTCTGCCTTTTGGTTTTCTACCGAGGGAAGGTGGTTTGTGTGGGTGACATATTACCGCATTTTTGAAGCTGTACTTTCCGGTGCGATAATTTTGTTCTTATCGGGAAATGTCTTATTTTTAGGCGTTAATGGATAAAACGTAAACAGACATGACCGCGATGAACAGATTCACCGTTGCCTGCGTTGTTTTAGCCGGGTGCATCACAATGTTTTCAGGCTGCCGAAAGGACAAGACCGAGGCTCCCGTCCCTCGTGACCCCGACAATCTTGCCGTCAAGGAAGACAGGAAACCGTTCCACACTTCCGACCCTATGACCGGAAAGACTCCCTCCGCCACTGTCAGCAGCGACAGGATGAAGCTGCATTTCTTCGGATGGGGCGAGGACAAGGACTTCACTTTCAACCTTACCTTCCCGAAGGACAAGGAATATGAAAGGGTCTTTGTCGCCTACACTATGACGAGTGTTTTCGAGGGTCCCTCCTCCTATGACAACACCACAATGCTGTTTGTCCGCAACAAGGCGGACGGCCAATGGTACGAGCTGACCAGGGCGTTCACCCCGTTCGGGAATGCGTTCGACAGCGGCTGGTACAAGACTTTCTGGATAGATGTCTCTGAATATTCCTCCATGCTCGCCGGGGAAACCGAGTTCAGGCTCTACTACGGAGGCTTCGACGCGACCGCGACAAGAAGCCACGCTGTCAAGCTGGACTTCAATCTCTACGAGGGAAAGCCTTCGAAAAAGGTGGTCTGGACAGCCAAGGTCTATGATTCCAGCCGGGACGGCAATTCCGGCTACAGGGGCTGGTCCTACGGAGTCAAAGGCCACGACATCGAGGATTCTTCCCGAATGGGCGAAAGAGAGTTCACGCTGACGTCGGAAGTCAAGTCACTGCTGATGAAAGTGGCCGTGAGCGGCCATGGCCACGATCAGGGAAAGTTCACGGAAAGAACAGGTTACGTGACCAGGAACGCGGCCGAGTTCGACGAGAACACCTACACCGTCGTCGTCAACGGTGTCTCTCAGAAAAAGACCGGGAGAATCTTCTACAGCAACAGGAACAACTATCCGCAGGCCGGAACGTACCTCTACGACAGGGCTAACTGGGCTCCGGGCAATCCGCTCAATGTGCATTACTGGACAATCACTCCGCAGGAAGGCTCGCGGCGCTTGTCGCTGGACTTGAACCTGGAGAAGTTCGAGTCGCAGTTCGACAACCCGAAAGCCGAGGGTTGCGCGCAGTACATCGTCGAAGTCGATCTCTTCGGCTACGACAAGTAGCTTCGCCTTTCCTCTTTTTTAGAGGCTGTTCTGGAGGATGCCGGGCGACGAAAACGTGCGAAAGTGCTGCCGAAGGGCGCTGAACGGAGGTCTTGGGCGACGAATAAGGCTGAAAACGTTGCCGGGGGGTGCGTTCTGCGCTGCTGGGCGACGAAAATGTGCGAAAACGTTGCCGGAAGGCACGCGGGAGACTACACCATCCCGAGGTCTGTGAAGAGGCGGCGGTAGGCGGCGGTTTTCCTGTCGAGGGAGAGGGGATAGGCCCGGGACGAGGAGGGCATCCGGTACAGACGCATGGGACGACCTTCGAAGAGGAATTCTGAATATTCGCCGGTGGAGGGCGCGGAGGCGCCGAAGGTACGGCAAAGGGTCTCCGTGGCTTTCTCGCCGGTGGTGACAATTGCTTGGCACCGAGGGATTTTCCTCAGGAGGGCCGGGATGTCGGTCGGGGTGACGACCTCCAGAAACTTGTCGGAGGCGTTGTCCTTGAGGCGGCGGACGGCGGAGGCGGTGTCGTACATCGCTATGCCGGTCTTGGTGCAGAAATCGACGATGTCATTCAGCTTGAACTTCTTGGCGGCGACATCCACGAAACGGTCTTTGTCTCCGAAGAAGATCAGGCCAAGAATCCGCCACATGTCGTTGATGAAATTCGGGTAGTAGAACTTGATGCTCCAGCGTTTGGCTTGCGGAGGGAAACTGCCGAGCATCAGCACTTTGGCGTCCGTCGGCAGGAACGGCTTGAACGGGTGCCGCTCTACGGGAGGCAAACCGGAATCAGGGAAAAGTTCGGTCGCTGAGCCTGTCGAAGCACCCGAAGTGCCGTCCGACGCAGCGGAGTCGTTGCGATAAGTCGCTTCGACAGGCTCTGCGACCGTCGAAGCGACTGTGACAGGATTCTTCTGGATAATCATTACTTGGCGGCGTCGGCGGAGCCTTCGACAAAGGCGACGATCTCACCCTTGACGACCTTGTCCCCCTGCTTGCCAAGAGTGGCCACTATGCGCCCGTCAACGGCGGGAACGAGTTCCTCCATTCCGTAATATGTCTGCACGAATCCGATGCCCTTGCCGGCCTTGACCTCAGTTCCGGCGACCGGAGCCGCGGAATCGTCCTCCACATCGACCTGCCAGAGAAGCTGACCCTTGGCCGGAGCCT
>CAVKYA010000160.1:0-6128 GCA_963660255.1 Bacteroidaceae bacterium
GATGTGTCCAAGCCGCCGCTGAAAGCGACCACTACTTTCTTCTTTTCCATATTCATTAATTTTTGTTGTCATTCTCGGCCTCGTCGATCCTGCGGATTCGTTCGAGGACTTCCTGTGGAATCTTCGCCGGAAGGTGCTCCTCCGGATCGAAGAGCATTCCCGTGCAGATGCAATACTTTCTGTCGGTGCGCTTCAGCACATCCACGTTGATGCAGCCCTCACAACCCTTCCAGAAAGCCTCGTCGCTCGTGAGTTCGGCGAAAGTCACCGGCTTGTAACCCAGCTGGGTGTTCATCGTCATCACGGCGGCGCCGCTTGTAAGACTGAATATCTTCGCGTGAGGCCAGCGGGTGCGAGCCAGCGAGAAAGTCAGATCCTTGATCCTTTTTGCAAGCCCCAATCCACGGAAATCCGGATGCACGATCAGCCCGGAAGTCGTCACGTACTGCCTGTGCTCCCAAGTCTCGATGTAGCTGAATCCGGCGAACTTCTCGCCTTGAAGAGCGATCACGGCCTTGGCCTCCTTGATCTTCTGGGCGACATATTCCGGCTTTCTCTTCGCGATGCCGGTGCCCCTTACCTTAGCCGCATCTTCTATTGTCTTTAGAATCTCATCGACGTAAATGAGGTGCTTGTCCGAAGCGACCTCAACAGTCAATTCGTCCTGCGTCATCTTTTGTTTAGTCCGTTAAATTAATTAACCCTTTTGCCATCAATACCTTTGAATATCACTGAGAGAGAGGAGGCCACATCATCGTGCGGAAATCCCTCCCTCAACACAAGCAGGATCGTGTCATCTCCGGCCAAAGTGCCCATAACCTCAGGAAGATGCCCCTCGTCAATGATCGATGCGATCATCCCGGCGTGCCCCGGCCGCGTCTTGATAACAGCCATCGAACCGGAAAACTCCAGACTTTCAATGCTGTCAGATGTCATTGAGGTATCACGAAGGCTGTTGCGCAGCATTCCAGGCTGGGGAAGACTGTAGCTGTAGCCGTTTCCATCGTGTATCTTGGTGATACGAAGCTCCCTGATATCCCTTGACAGAGTCGCCTGTGCGACACTCAGTCCACGCTGCTCCAGCAGTGCGGAAAGTTCCTCCTGATTTGAGACCTTATTGTCCTTGATGATCTCTCTTATTACTCTCTGCCTCTCAAGTTTACTCTTCATAGCAAAGCATATTTATTCAAATGCGATGCAAATATATGTATATTTTTTCAATATTAAGGCAAAATCATTGCATAATTTTCTAAAACCATCTCTGAATATTCATAGAATATCGTATCTTTGCCCAAGGTATATAACCCTTTGGGCGCAAAATGCAGAATATGACTATCAGCAACGAGGATTTGTTCGGCGAAGTCACCTCCCTTCTACGGGAGGGGCGATCGGTCACGATTCCGGTCAAAGGCAGCAGTATGGCTCCGTTCATCATTGAGGGGAAAGATGCTGTCGTGCTCGAAGGCATAGAGGCCTGCACTCCGGAAGGGCAGGAACGCCGGAAAGCGAAAGTCGGAGACATCGTGCTCTTCAAGGCTGACGGGAAATACTATCTGCACCGGATTCTTCGGATTGAGAATGATGTGGCAGAGATCCAAGGGGACGGAATCCTGCGTTCAAAGGAACGGTGCGCCACCAAAAGAATCTTCGGACGGGCTACGGCTGTGATCAAGAACGGAAGAAAACAGGTCAATGTCAATTCATTCTCTTACCGACTGAAAATCCGCGTCTGGCTGTCACTTCATCCTTGCCGCAGGCTGCTTCTCGGAATATGGCGCAGGTTGCCGAAATAAAAACGCCCGCTTCCAAGGAAACGGGCCTAGCACCTTATCATCACCAAGATATGTTCGCGCCGAAGGTCACCCTGCTGTTCATTTTCTCAAGAGGGATTCCCTGAGGGCTTATCTTTCCGAGAATTGATTCCATTCCGAAAAACAGGGTGATCCCTGGAATCTTGATATTCAGCAGTCCGCCAAGCGTGGCTCCATAGTTGCTCAGACCGACGCTTCCTGTAATGTCCAGAGCCTTGAACGGGTTGTAATCCAATGCGACACGCGCCTCCCGGTACGGAACAAGGCTGTTGAACCTGTAAGTTCCAAGCAAACCGACGGAAAAGTTCCTGACCACATTGTACTTCGCCCCGACACGGACTGTGGCCGGCAGCATACGCATCTCGCTCTCCTCATCCTCCTTGCGGAACTCGAACAATTCAGAGAACTCATCGGCGACATTGGACAGTTCATCCCCGATTGTGGTCCCCTCATCAAGGTCTATATCCTTGGAGCCAGAATATTTCCAATCATTCACAGCGGTACGGCCACGAAGATTATTGAACCAGTTGATTCCTCCGAGATCAGTGACGGCGGCTGAAAGGACAACCGGACCGACCTTGTACGCAAGCCCAAAATCAACCGCCAAGCCAAAACCATTGAATCCCAAACGCTTGGCGAATTCCGAATTTTCAAAGTCAATAATGTCTGAATATGCTCCCGTGGATGATTTCTTGGTGGCTATCTTCATCGCGTCATAGGCGCCGGACAGTGTTCCGTCAGCGGAGACCGTCCACTCATCCCCCGTCAAACGCATATTCATCCTGTCCATTTTCACATCCAGGCCAGCCAATCCGACAAGCCCTTTCATTTTCACGCCGATGGTTAGATCTCCTCTTTTCCAAGATGATCCTATTCCGATCTGGGCGAATGCCGTACCTCTGAAATTCAGTCCGGAGAAATCATAAGAATCAGTCTCAGAGGTTCCGGTCTTGAGAAAACGGAAAAGATCGTAAGGCAATGAACCGTCAACCGACGCCCTTAACGAGAAGTCTATGACATTGTACAGTTTTCCGGTTCTGATGCCGATGGAGAGAAGATTGGCACTGACATCAGTCGAGATCAGGTTGCTTCCGCTGTTGAATTTAGCGAGAGCGTCCTCGGCGGAGACATCCGGATGCATAAACGTGACAAGATTCCCGTTCTGAGGATAGAGCAGACTGGCCATACCGATGTTTCCGAGGAAACCAAGCGATGTCGAGCCGATCACCGGCAACGCGACAATGCTATAATTCGAATGCAAAGCCGGATTAAGATTGTACGAATACGCATAAACGGAAGAGAAATATCCGGTCTGCAGATCCTGCGCCCTAGCGGCCAGGCAGATGGCGGCCAATGCGGCCGCGAGTATTACCTTTTTCATTCGTCAACGATAATTATGCCGTCAGGAAACCTGAGACTGGAATTTACGATCTGCACACCTTGGTCTTTGGAAACAACCGAACCAGAGGACGGAACCTCCGTTATGATGAAATTAATCCTGAATCCATCAAAATTGATCACACCGTCTCCCAAAGTAACCTTCATCAATGCCGGATTGGTGGAAGGCTTATGAATATTCCCGGATTCCACTGTTACGGGCATATCAATTCCGACATTGTCAACCACATTGCCGTCTGCGTCAATAGCCTCGGCAGTGCAAGTGAATCTAAACGGAATAGTGTTGACGATGTCCATAGCAAACTCAACATTCCTCACTCGGATGTCCTTCGTGTCGGCGTTACTGATTCCGTGCACATCATACGTTCCAAACTGGACAGGAACCTGCAACGAAAGCGGCCAGTTAATGAGGTAGCCGCCACCCTCCTCCGTGAAAAAGTTCTTGACGGACGCAGACACCATCGACTCAATGGAAACCATCTTGAAGTCACCGATTGGCAACTCCAATCCTTTGCCGACATTGACAGTCATATCGACACCTTTGTCGATCAAGTCATACTCCTTGTCGATGGAGCACGACGCAAGCAGCGACACAGCGGCCGCGACGAGGCATATAGGACGCCTCATACCAATAGTTCGAAAAATCATACGTTATCAGAAAGAATATTTAACAACGGCCACAGCGCGGTGGTTTATGATAAGGTGCGTATCGCTTGTGGCCAGACCGTGCGGATCAAGGGCGTTGATGTCACCGTAATCCACACACGTGCCGTTATACTCGACAGCGACCGTGAGGCGGTCAAGGTTGAACGCCACGGAGGGAGCGAGACGCATAATATGCCGGACATTCTTGAAACCGCCCTCAAAATAATAGATGTTGTCCGGATCCGTGTAGTCTGTCGTTACGGATGGGATAAGAGTCTTGGAGGCTCCCAAGGCTTTCATAAATCCGGCCATAAGCATAAATTGCCACTGCCTTCCATAACTGAGAGAAAGGAAGCTGGTTGAAGAACGGAGCGGGGTGTACTTATAGTGATAGACATCACTCATATCGTACGCGGCGTAGCCTCCCATCAAACGCAGATGATCTCCACCCGAGGCCAGAACTGACTTGGCGTTGATCTTGAAAAGACCTTTGGAGAATCCCAAATAAAGCATCGGACTGATCATCGATATGCGGTCTTTGACATCGGTCCCTTTGTCATTCCAGGCACTTGCCGTGGTTGTGCGCCAACGTGGTCTGAGACTGATGAAGTCAGCCCCGGCCTTTGCCGTGAAATGCTTTGACGAATATGTCAGGCCGGCATACAGCTCCGGGACAAGGCCATACTTCACATAATCAGCCGATGGGCCCTGCGGTCCGGTCGGCGTGAACTCCATCGGATAAAGAGCGCCGACAGTAAACGCCAAACGCTTGAGGAACGAAGCCTCAAACATTATCTGAGGGCTACGGGCATAAGGGTTGAACGGGGAACCGACCTCATAACCGACACAGCAAGGCATATCCACGGACATCGGATGCCAGGCCTGTCCGACCTTAAACGCGGCGGAGTTGACTCCCTTGCCTAAATTGTCCCAACCGAGATTCAGATAAGCCTCACGAAGGCGCAGTGACGCTGAGCCGCCGTTCATCAAATAGAAATCAGCCTCAAGCTTGCCCGTCACATTAAAGGCTCCGTACTGGAAACCGGTAAGGTTAACGCCGACACGTGTCGTGATGGCGGACATCTTAATGGAAGGATTGTACCAGATGTCCTTCCCCTCAAGATTGATTTCCTTGTCGTAAGGAAGATAATAGAACAAGTCTTCAGTGTCGGCCTTGGAGTCGCGGGCGTCGAAAATGGCGCTCGCGCGGAAAAAGCCGTATGGTTCGAGATGATTGGTCAACTTCACCAAATGGCTTTGAGCCTCAGAGGGTAAAGCGGTAAATGACAGGGCGACAGCCGATGCCAACATTGGGATTATCTTCTTCATAGCGTCAATTTTTTCCGTACAAGGCCGACTACCGCCTTGACTTGTTAAACAATTATATTAGAAAGTAAACTTGACCAAAGCCTGAATACGGTGGTTCGTGATCCAGTGGAGGTTGTCCTCGGCGAGACCGTTGGCCCCGATGTACTTCACACCGCCAACCGTCTTGTAATCACCGTACTGCACGCTTGTGAGTTCATATTCAAGGCCGATCGCAAACTTGCCGATGTTATGGATCACGGTAGGTGTGAGCCTCCACATCTGGTTCATATTCGAGAAGCTGTTCTTACTGAAATAGAGATTCGAGGCTAATGCATACCCTTTGTTGTCAGCATCTCTGAATCCTTCGCCATCTGCGATATAGAGGTCATCCTTCGTTCCGAAATTTTTCACGTAACCAGCAAAAAGAATCCATTGCGTTTTCTTTCCGTACATAAAACTGGCCCACGTTGAGGAGTTACGGGTCGGTGTATAATCAAAACTACCGTCTGAATTCTTTGCTGAGATTCCGTAGCCACCGTTAAGGTTGAAATGCTCTCCGGCCTCCGCGAAGGTTGTCTTGACCTTTGCGGAGAACAGGCCGCTCTTATACTGCCAGTAGAGGAACGGAGTGAAGGTGGTGATACGATCATCTACCTTGACCTCTCCGTTATTGTTCCTTGGCTTGATAGAGAGCATATTCACTCCGGCCCTGAAGAGGAAGTTGTCATTCGCGTAGTTCAATCCGAGGTAGATCTCAGGTGTGCAGCTGTACTTGATGTAGTTGGCTGAAGCGCCGTTGGGGCCAGCGGAGGTATATTGCATCTGCCAGATGGCGGCACCGGTAAGGGAAAGCCCGTCATTGAACTTGTAGTCAAATTTCACCTGAGGTGTACGGCTGAACGGTCCGAAAGGAGCTCCGGTGTTGAGGGAGAACACATCCGGCATATCAGCGGCCATAGGATGCCA
>CAVKYA010000161.1:0-1505 GCA_963660255.1 Bacteroidaceae bacterium
TATATATGCTTCGTAATTTCTAATTTGGGCTTCCTTGGACAATCACTCAGAACTTCCCTAAGCCATCTTCTCCCAAAGTGCCAAAATGACCCTTTGAGGCATCCATCTGTGGCACTTTTACTGATAATCGGCTATAGCCTCCTTTTATGTACTCGTCAAAATGGCCCATATCATCAATTAATCTAACTCTTTGATCATCCTGTCATAAAGGTGGCCAAAGAAGAGGATCTCACCATCGGGACGGAAGCCAAGGGCGGAATAGTAGGCGAAAAGGCGGGGCTTGGCTTTGTCCACGATAAGGCTTATGCGGGGGAAGCCTTTCCTACGGCCTTCTTCGATACCGTCAAGCATCAGCAGGTGGCCTATGCGGTCGGTCAAGCCGGCATATTCAAAGGTCATTCGGCGGTACTCGGGGAGGATGGCCATACTGTCGAGGTAAAACTCGTCTGGGAGGCATTCCGGTTCCGCGCTCGGCATTCCGGGAGCGGCATCTTCATCTGAAGCCTCTTCGTCAGAAGCGTCATTGGAGGCAAACACAGAATTCAGCAGCCCCCACGTGAAGTCCCTCAACGGCTGGTAGTCATCTCCTGAATATGCTGTCAGCGAACCTACGGCCTTACCATCCACGCAAGCGACCCTCGTTCTAGTGTATGAATATAACGTGTCGGGTCTTGCGCAGACCTCGCCGAAAGCCTCGATTGCATCCTGAATATTCAAGGATGCGGAACCGACCTCTATTCTTGAGTCGGCAACCACATCGGTGAAAACCTCATATCCCATAGCGGCAAGGACATTCCTTGCGATGAATTCGCCGTCTGACGGTTTGGCGTCACAGATTGTGAAAATCTTCGTAGAGGATAAATCACTGAACATAAGACTTTTACATTATCATCTATGGTTGGTTTCTACCATAGGAAAACATCTATTTATGTCATTATCAAGGCAATAGGTGCCACAGCCTTCGAGAACAACACAACCCGGTCACTTCGACAGGCTCAGTGACCGGGTAGGTCTGTCATCGGAAAAGCCAACTAACTGATGAACTGAGCCTTGAGAGCCTCCAGCTTGGCGTCAGCGTCAGGGCCTTTGGCTCCGAAGTAGAACTTGATCTTCGGTTCGGTACCGGAAGGACGGACTGAGACGATGTCCCCGGCCTCGTTGAAGAACTGAAGGACGTTGGATTTCTGTAGTCCTGTCTTCTCCGGATAGTTGTAGTCGATGACCTTAACGACCTTCGATCCGACAATCTCTGCCGGAGGGTTCTGCCTCAGGTCAGCCATGATCTTCTGGATCTCCTCAGCGCCGGTCTTGCCCTTGCGGACCAAAGAAACAAGCGACTCCTTGCGGTAGCCATATTCAGAATAGATCCTCTGGAGCAGCTGGTAGAGGGACAGGCCCTGCTCGGCGGCCCAGGCGGCGCACTCGGCGACCATTATGCAGGCAACCGGAGCGTCCTTGTCACGCACGAACTCACCGACATTGAAGCCGTAGCTCTCCTCGCCGCC
>CAVKYA010000161.1:1726-6122 GCA_963660255.1 Bacteroidaceae bacterium
CGTTGAGCTGAACCATCTTGCCATCATTGTCACGAACCGCGATTCCAAGGCGGTCAGCGTCAGGGTCTGAGGCCATCACGATGTCCGCGCCTTTCTTGTCGGCCATCTCAAGAGCCATCTTCATCGCAGCCGGCTCCTCCGGATTCGGAGAAACGACTGTCGGAAAGTCCCCGTCACTGATATCCTGGTCAGGCACGTGGATAACATTCTCGAAGCCAAGACGTTTCAGAGCCTCAGGCACGATGCGGACTCCTGCTCCGTGAAGCGGGGTATAGACTATCTTCAGATCCTTGTGTTTCTCGCGGGCTTCAGGGCTAAGGGTCAGCGAAAGAATGTCGGAAAGGTAAGCGTCATCCATCTCCTTGCCCATCAACTCGACCTCTCCGCAATGCTCCTTCTTCTCGAACATCACCTGAGAAGGATCGGTGATCTTGTTCACCTCATCGATGATCTCCTGATCCACGGGCGCGGTGATCTGCGCTCCGTCTGACCAATAGACCTTATAGCCGTTATATTCCTTAGGGTTGTGCGAAGCCGTGACCATCACACCGGCGACCGCTCCCATCTTGCGAATGGAGTAGCTCAATTCTGGCGTAGGGCGCAGGTTGTCGAAGATGAACACGTGCAATCCGTTGGCACTGAATATGTCAGCGGTGATCTTGGCGAACAGCTTCGAGTTGTTGCGGCTGTCGTAGGAAATGCAGACGCGGATGTCATCCCCGGAAACCTTCTTAAGAATATAGTTGGCCAGTCCCTGGGTAGCCATCCCGACGGTATATTTGTTCATCCTGTTGGTTCCGACTCCCATAATGCCACGAAGGCCGCCGGTACCGAACTCCAAAGTCTTGTAGAAAGCGTCCTCGAACCCGACCGGATCATTGTTCCGCAGCTCGATCACCTTCATCTTTGTCTCCTGATCGAAATCCCCTTCCAGCCATTTTCTGGCGTTCTCGTTGTAATCCTGTGCCATAATATTCTCGTTTTTATTTTGTTGTCTATTACTTTATTACGTGTCTTTACCATACGGATTGCCACAGACGTTCCATACGGATTACAAATTTACTCAAATTATTCGGCAAATAATCGTAATTTTGTGTATGAATAATTCACTTATTGAAATGAATACAGACAGGAAGACTTTGAGGTCACGAAGGGAAAGTGATGCGGCAATGCGCCCGTGACTAATAAGTAATTGATAATCAAGGAATATTACATATACCTTTAGTCGAACCAAACTAAAGACGATAGTTTAATTTACTTATTATCGCGAAGTTACAGATCTCAATACTTTAGTGACGCACGTTACTGTGACAGAGGAATAGACAAAATATGGACAGTTTCGAGAAATTCATAGTCGAGAACGAGGGAGCGGACGCGGTGCGGCTGGTGATGTCACGCAAGGTGTGGCCGGTGCCGGAGGATCCAGAGCTGGCGAGTATTGATCCGAAGGATTTGGCTGTCAACACGATCGAGGGAAGGAAGAGACTTCGCAGGAAACTGCCGGAATGGGTGACGTGCACGGGGCTGGTCTATCCGACATCTCTGTGCACCGAGCAGTGCAGCTCTTCGGACACGGCGCGGTACAAGGCATCGATTGTCAGCAGAATTGTCAATGAATATGCTGGTTCTGTCACTGAGAACATCGTAGTGACAACAGGGGCTGAAAAAATAGAGAGGGTCGCTTCGACAGGCTCAGCGACAGAAGAGTCCGGCTCAGCGACCGAAGTCGAACCGGTCACTGAGCCTGTCGAAGTGACCGACAGAGCCAAGAAGCCCGGGAGGATCGCCGACCTGACGGGCGGGCTGGGAGTGGACTCGTGGGCGTTCAGCGAGGTGGCGGACGAAGTGCTTTACAATGAGATGAATCCGGATCTGGCAGCGGCGGCCAGACACAATTTCAAGGCACTGGGAGTCACGAATATATTCATAAAGAATCGTGAGGCGACATCGGACTCTCTGAAGGAGATTCTCGGGGACTTCGGACCCGATGTGATATTCCTTGACCCTGCGAGACGGGACTCCGCCGGAAAAAAGGTTTTTCTTCTGGAGGATTGCTCGCCGGACGTGCTGAAGATGCTGCCGGAACTGTTCGGAATCAGCCGGTTCATCCTCCTCAAACTTTCCCCTATGGCGGACATCACAATGGCGGTGGAGAGGCTGGACAGGACTTACGAGGAATATATTGAAAAGACATCCGGGGAAGGATGGAACGGCCAATGGGTGCGTGAGGTTCACGTTGTGGCAAGCGGTGGAGAATGCAAGGAACTGCTGATTCTGCTGGACCGGGAATGGAAAGAAGGATATTCATTGACTTGCAGGGAAGACGGCAAAACGCTGACATTCAAGCCAGAGGAAATCTCCGAGGCCAAGGCAACATACCCGGACTCCACCTATGCAAGGATAATCTTCGAGCCGGGAAAATCGCTCACAAAGGCTGGCGTGTTCAACGCCATCTGCGAAAGGTTCGGGCTTGTGAAACTGGCTCGGTTCACGCATCTGTACACAATCAGTGAACCGCTGTCCGACAACGAATTAGAGCAACGGATAGAGCCCCTTAAAGATTTCGGGAAAGTCTTTTATGTGAAGGAAGTCCTGCCTCTGAACAAGGCTTCGATGAAGGATGCCGGCAAGCGCTACCCACATTCGGAGGTCTCGGCGAAGAATATCCCGATGTCAAGCGACGAGCTAAGAGCCCGCCTGAAAGTAAAGTCCGGCGATGACGCGCACATCTTCGGAGCACGGATCGAAACGCCTTACAGCGAAGACAACTACCTGATTGTCACTGAACCGATCGGTCACTGAGCCTGCCGAAGTGACAATTCAATAACAACTATGACTGGTCACTTCGACAAGCTCAGTGACCGATGAAAAAGTTCCAATGACTAATAGAATAGAGTCCGCGACCGAAACTAAAGAATCCCACGGATGAAGTCGTTGATGTCGGCGGAAGGGATGCCGAGGGTTTTGAATATGTCGGCGTAGCCACGGCACTCCAGCAGTGAGCGCACCTTGTCGTAACCGTTTTGGGACAAAGAATATTCAACAATGACGGCACCGATCAGCCCCTCAAGAGGGAGCACGGCAATTGTCACGCCATCGCTTCCGGCGACGGGAATCGACAGATCATAAAAGTTATCATCATCCGAAAGGTCAAGTTCCTTCTTCCCGGCAAGGTAACGTCTGAGCGAGGCCTTGATGTCTGAATATGACAGGTCCATACAGCCTCCGTGATAAGCGGCTATGCCTTCCTGAATCATCGGCAACGCTTTCGGCCAGACCGAACGCAGAATCAGAAGTGCGACATCGTGTTTGTCATCGAAATAGTTAGACAAAACGATGTCCGAACCGAAAGTTTTACCGTAGAACGCTCTGTCAGAAGTCTTTCCCGACGCGGAACTCATCAAGGGATTTGAATAGACGTTGAACAGGATTCCGGACAGACGCTCGCACTGATCGATGGACGGAGCCACCACATAACGGACCGAGCCGGAGAAACCGCGAGCATATTCATTGATGAAAGTTCGGATAAAGGCGGACATTTCGGAAGCGGTGCGCTTTGGCGCTTCGCAGCCGGGAACGCAGTAATATTCAAAGCCTTTGAAGCTGGTTTTCGACAGCGAAGGAATCTCAGCGTCAAGCCAGTTGCACAGTCTGAAAGGGTTGTTTTTGCCGCCACCACCGGAAGCTACGGCCCTGACACAGACACGGAAGACCGTCTCCACCCAGTTGTCATATTCATCGCCGGGGAGTCTGCTGAACGTGGCGGCGATCAACTCGTAGGTGCCGCCGCCGAGTTTACGGATGTCCATAATGCGGTTCTCGCGGAAGGAGGCGTAGAGGAGGTTGCCGTCATCGAATTCCTGAAGGTAGTCAGGTGATCCGTCCACCCAGAAGGAGCGTCTGCGGGCCTCGTCAACAGAAGAGGTGAATGATTCCACGTAGCCTTTCCAAAGTTCGGCGACCATACGAACCGAGTCTTTCTCGGCACGGGGCATATATTCCAAATCCACTTTGTACGGCCTCAGACCGGGGATTTGGGCGCTGCGGGTCACCTCCTGGGCGGCGCATAGTGAAGCAGCGGCCACAAGAAAGGTTATAGACAAAGCTATTTTTTGAATATTCCTCTTCATATTCATAATACTTCTTTCGTATAGAATGTCACTTCGACAAGCTCAGTGACCGAGACCTATTCCCCTTTCAAGTACCTGAGCCAGAACGCCCTGTTGGCATCATTGAAATGTCTTCCCTGATAGCCACGGTACCCGTGCATCCCGTCCGGATAAATCATCAACTCGAACTTCTTTCCAGCCTTCTGGAGAGCGTCCACCAACAGCAACGTGTTCTGGAAGTGTACGTTGTCATCACCGGTTCCGTGCGTGATCTTGAGCATCACCGA
>CAVKYA010000162.1:0-6100 GCA_963660255.1 Bacteroidaceae bacterium
GATCTTCTGTCCATTTTGTTGCTCATTTTATTAATAGTCTTTATGTTATTAAATTTAGTAATCCTTAAATAATAAGCTTGGAAATCTTTACCTACCATTTATAATATTCCTTCGGGAACGTCACACACAACCCTGAATCCGATGCCTTTGATGTCTGAATACCACCAGATGCTCTTAGGATTCTGCGGATCGGTGCGAAGCCAATCGTCATTCCGGGTGTGGTTTCTCGCGGCGCAGCGAACCTGCGAAGCGTCATCTGAATATGCCCCTCCGCGGACCACAAACTCCTCGCCGCTCTCCGGCCCCTTCGGATCCAAAGCGCCATCAGCTATCTTTGAATATGCATCCTCGGCGTACCGATCGGAGCAATATTCCATCACGTTGCCCAGCATATTCTTGAGTCCGAATGGGTTGGCTTTCACCTCGGAAGGTTCCTGAGTCTTGCCGAAACTGTCTTCTGAATATATCACATAGCTCGCGATCGAGGTGGTGTCAGCCCCGAAAAGCTTGTTCCAGAATGTTTCCTTTGAATATTTCTTCGGGCTTCCTTCGAAAAAGTATGGAGTCTGGGTGCCGCCACGGGCTGCATATTCCCACTCAGCCTCGGTCGGAAGACGATAGTTGCGTCCCGTTTTGAGGGAAAGCCACTGGCAGAAGGTCTCCGCAGCATAGTGCGTCATCGTGATCGCCGGCCTCTCGCCCATTCCCCAACCTTGATCCGGGAATCCGAACGGAGGGGTCGGGCCGCTGACGGCATCGACATCCGGACGGTTGTTGTTGGCGTAGATTTTCTCCGGCGGGGTTCTGCCCTCGGACATCGTCTCGTTGTAGAAAGCCCAGAACTGATGCCAGGTCACCTCGACCTCGCCCATAAAGAACGGAGATATTCTTACTTTTTTCTGAGGTCCCTCGTCCGCCGAGCGGAACGGCTCGTTGTCCGGGCTGCCGATCGTGAACTCGCCCCCGGGAACGGCAACCATATTGATTGCCGCCGTCGTTCCCGGAACCGTCTCGGTGAAGTTGGCGAAAGATGTCACCTCCGCGGCACTGTTATATTTCTCGCCGCCACCCGTGTCCATCACCTTACCTTCCAGCCTCTTGTGCTCATAGCCTGGCATATCGTGACCAGTGTTCAAATGGCAGCTGATGCACTGGAGATTCAGTTTCTTCGCATTCTCGTCATAGTAGAGATGGGCCGTGATCCCGTCATCGGATATTCCTGAAGGAAAAAGATTGACGTGGCATTTCTCACAGGACTCATTATAGACGATTTTCGTTCCGTGCTCAAGGGTTCTCTTTGAGTTCCAATCGATTTCGTCCTTGTCCTTGGTCATCTTGGCCCACAGATCCTTCGCTCCGATCCGCGCCTTGACCATATAGTAGCGGAGATAGCCGTTCTCCTTTGGAGGAAGGTGACAGGCGGCACAGTCGGTCACCACGCCGCTCTCGCTGTTGTAATGCTCGGATTTCTTCCAGTCTGCGTCAGCCTGCTCGTGGTAGTGGCAGCTCATACAATACTCGTTGGTGGAAGTGCGGGTCATCGCACCACCCACCGCCAGCATAGCGCACACTCCAATCACCAGCCCCCCAAGGCCAGCGAATATGATCACGTTCTTTCCGCCTCCCATAGTCGTTCCGAAACCTGTTAAAAAACAAATCTCGTAAATTTACGCAAAACCTTTCAGACTGCAAATTTTTCTTTATCAGCCGCCTAATTTCTGCTTGTCACCTCGGCAATCCAGACGAGTTCGATCATTTCCGGCATTGGCATCGGATTGAAAGTCTCCCACTTCAGGGGCAATCTCCAGCTACTTCTGTCATTCTTCCAGAGGGTGTGAAATTGAAACTACCCCCAATTCAGGAGCAATCTCCAGCATTTACCCTACAGTTTCTATTTTCGTTCAGCAATCACATAAGAATTAGCAATTATTAAGAAGGTGACTAACTATTTGCTTCATTACGTGATATTCAAATGATTAGAAAATAGCCCTTTCGCTATTGTGTCGATATCTTGTGACATCTGTGAATATGTCAGCGCACCTGGAACTGTAAATTAGTCGTTATCAAGTGGATGACACTCCAGGTGCGCAGCTTTTTACACACCTAAGAGAGGACGATGCCCACAGAACGAACTGTGGCAAGGGGGCTGTCTCCCAGGTGCGCTAAAGTATTCACACCTGGAACTGAAAATCGGTTATTATCAAGCGGATGTCACTTCAGGTGCGCGGCGTTTTTCACACCTGAGAGAGGACGATGCCCACAGAACGAGCTGTGGCAAGGGGGGGGCCTCCCAGGTGTGCTAAAATATTCACACCTGGAGTGGCAAATCATTGTCTGCCAGCCAAATGAAGTTCTGGGCGTGAGGCAACGTCGTTGAAAATGGATGTACTCATCTTCAATTGTGGCACGGCATCGGCTGACTATCAATCAGTTGTAAAACGCCGGCCTCTTATTTTGACTACCAGCATTACACAACACCTTAATAATGAACGAAATAGCAATCACAGCCTTTATGTCGGGCCTTAATAGCAGAGAGCATTAGTCGCTAGGGATGTCAGACCTAAATGACAGATCATTAGTCGTCAGGGATATCAAATCTAAATTACGGCGCATTAGGCATCAGGTATGCAGACCGAATGCCTCGGCCGTGGGCAAAGCGGTGATCACTATGAGCGGAACAGCGATGGTGGCGTACGGTGATGCTCCTCAAAGAGTATGCTCACTGAATAGAGACTATGTACATTGAACAGAGATCCTGTTCTGAATGATGAGAAGGTAGTTCTCTATGAGAATGTCCGCCGAAACGGCATTCTGCCGGAGAAATGACTTGCAAGCCTAAAGTGCATAAGTTCGTTTCGTTTTATGCAGAAAACGGGGAGGATGAAGATCACGGCGAGGATGGAGAAGAGCATTCCGGAGATGGTGCCGACGGCGAAGTCGAACCAGAAGACTTCCTCGGGGCCGTCAGTGAGGAACGGGAGGAGGCCGAGGATGGTGGAGACTATGGTGAGGGTGATCGGGTTGATCTTGCGGGAGTAGGATTTGACGTAGAGGCGGATGTTGGCCGCTTCGGCTGGTTGGTGTGATTGTCGAGCCATATTTAGCGGCCCTTCGACAAGCTCAGGGACCGACGTGCTGTCGGTCGATGGTTGGCAAGTCTGTCGAACCACGGTCCCTTCAGATGGTTGGCGATTCTGCCGAGCCACATTTAGCGGCCCTTCGGCAGGCTCAGGGACCGGATGAGTGCGCTCACGGAGAAGGGACTGATAGGTGGTGATGAGGTAGATGCCGGCGTTGACGACTATGCCGCTGAGCATCACGAAGGCGGCAAAGCCGCCCTGGTCGAAGGAGAAGTCCGAGAGACCGAAGGCGAGGAAGAGGCCGATGAAAGAGACCGGGATCATAAAGATCACGGCGAGCGGGTAGCGGAATGACTCGAAGGTCATCGCAAGCATCACGTACATCACGGCGAGGATCAGGAACAGAAGCCAGGCGTACTGCTGCTTGGCTGTGTCGAACCAACCCCAACCCGGAACCTCGGCCTTGAAACCGATCGGAAGAACCTCATCGTTCATATACTTGACAGCCTTCTGGGACAGGGAGCGGCTGAGCTCCCAACTGCCTATGAAGTCGTAGCAGACTACCAGCTCATAGGACTGGTTGCTCTTCTTGATCGTCACCCCGGTGCGCCTCTTGTCGATACCCCCGACACTCGAAAGCGTCATCTTTTTCTGCCCGACATCTATCGGAGAATTCACAACGTGCCAAAGGTCGTACCTGTCCAGATCAGACGAACGGAGAACCACATCGACGGATTCGCCATCATATTCAGAAGTTCCTATCTTGCGTTCGTACAGCAAGGAACCCAAAGAATTGTAGTAGGCGTAAGGGTTGATGTCGGCGAGTGTCATCCGCGCGAAGTCGTAGTCCAGGACAAACTCCATCGAAGGGCGGCCGTTCCAACCTCCCGACCAGATCTCGGCTCCCTGGACACGGCGGTTGGTGGAGAGATAGGCCATCAGTTTCTCGGCATATCGACTGAGTTCCTGATAGTTATAGCCCTTCAGCGAGATGCGGTTGCTCTTTGAGGACGAGACGATGTTGTTGTTGAAATTGTTATCGTCGATTCCGGACACCCTCCAGTTCGCGCCACCGAAATTGATCGCCATTCTCGTGACCTCGGACTTCAGCACGGCAGGGAAACCTGTGTTCTCATACTCCGGCTTGAACTCAACAGAAATCTCGGCGTTGTCGTAGGAATATACCGACGTGGTGAAGACGGAGATCTCGTCGAATTTCGACAGATAGTTCTCCATCGCCCTCACGACATCATTCAACTGGTTCACGGTACAGCCCTCAAGCATCCCGGCGTTGATGGTCAGGCGTTTCTTCTCGGGTTCACGATAGAAATTGGAGCGGTTCAAAGACTTGTAAAACAGACCGAAAGAGGAACTGAACACCTTATCAATGGTCTGACGGTTGCTGTCGTAAGGTTTCCAGGTGACAATCTTGTCAAGGAATTTGTCGAATCCGCTTGCCTTGGGCTTCTCATAGTCTGACAGACGGGTTGGAAGCAAACAGAGCGGGATTCCGAACGCCACGATGAACAGAAGGACATACACCCAACGATGCCGCACTCCCCAGCCGATGTAAGAAGCGTAGAACCTGTTCCAACGCAGGATCCGGCGGATCTTCCTCGGAGAACGACCTTTGCCGCCACCGGACAGGCTTACAGGAATATATTCCATCAGCGACGGGATGAAAAGGTAGGATATTATCAGCGACAATCCCAAGTTGATGACAATCACCCAGATGAAGTCCACGAGATTAGCCTTTTCCTTTTCGGGTAGCAGAAGCACCATCATCAACGCGCCGACGGTCGTGGCCGCCGCCGAGAGGATGGACGGAAAGGCTTTCCGGTCCTTGAAATGGGCATAATGGTCGATCATCACGATAGAGGTGTCTATGATTATGCCGAGCGAGACCGTGATTCCGGCAAGGGTGTAGATGTGGATCTGGAGACCGGCGAAACTGTAGATCATCAATGCGGTCAGGACATTGACCGTCAAGGTGAAGACAATAATCAGCATATACCTCCACGACCTGTTGATCAGGAACACAAACATCAGCAGAATCAGGATGCAGAGGGCGGTGCGGACGTAGATCTTGCCGAGTTCCTCGCTGACATATTCAGAGGAATCGTAGGCGATGCCGGCGGTGATTTCTGAAGGAAAGCCTTCTTGGAGTTCCGCCATCCGCTCCTTGACGGCGGAGGCGACTGTCAGCAGGTTGGCGGCGGAGGCTATCTCCACCGTCAAAGTAATGGTGTTCAATCCATTGACACGATAGTAACCGGACGGCAACGCTTCCTCATAGCGCCACTGGGCGATGTCTCCGATGTGGATCACACGACCTTTGAAATTACCTACGGGAATCGATCCGAAGTCCTTGTCCGAGGCCTCCTTCAGACGTACCGTCATCAACCCTTCTGAGGTTTCCGCCATTCCGAGGATCTCCTCACGGTAATATGAATTGAAAGCCGAGGCGATCTCATCGGCGGTGATGCCGACGGACTGGATCTTGTCCGCGTCGAACGTGATCACCCACTGGAAAGGAACACCGCCGTCCACATTGACCTTGTCCACTCCTGGAATGGCGGCCAAATGACTGAGAACGTGCTCCTTGATATATTTGGAAATCTCTCTGGAAGGGATACCGCCCTTTAGAAGATAGGATATTCGTGAGACACGGCCGCTGCCGGACTGGGATATTCCCGGATAGGAAACATCCGCGGGGAGGCTGGGATAGACGTTCCGGATCGCCGAGGCGACCTCGAAGCGAGCCGCGTCCATATCCGTGCCCTTGCGGAATTTGACGTTAACTGAGCCTGAGCCCTTGCGGGATGTGGAGGAAATGTCCGTGACGTTGCGGATCCCCGCCAGAACGCCTTCAATCTTGGAAGTCGCCTCGCTTTCAATGATTTCCGCGGAGGCGTTGCGGTAGGAGAAAGACACTGTTATCGAGCGTCCTTCCGTCATTGGGGTATATTGGATGTTGAGACGCGGCAGCGAAGCCAACCCTACAAGGGACAGCGCCACCA
>CAVKYA010000163.1:0-6082 GCA_963660255.1 Bacteroidaceae bacterium
CAGGCCGGTCACGTCATAACTTTCCTTGTCAGCCTCAATCTCGGCTTTCTGAACGTCAGCCTCGGCACCTTCCATAAACCAAGTCAAGGTGTAGGATGTAAGCAAGGATGACGGACGTGTCCAGAACAACGATACCGTGGCATCTGAAGCGTCAGCGTCAAGATCGGTCACAGGAAGCCTTGAGGTGCTCGGTCTCGCCGACGCTTCCACCGGATTGGAAATCAGATTTCCGTAAACCGCCTGGACTGAGAATGTATAGTCGTCTCCGTTGGCAAGCTCGGTCACAGTGTAGCTTTGAGCGTCCGTGCGGATAGTCTGCTCAGAGCCTTTGGTGTAAGAGATGATATATTCAGTCGGATTCCATCCCTCCGGAACAGACCACGACAACTGAACCTCTTCATCACCCGGAACCGCCTTCAAATCAGTCACCTGATGACGTGGCCCGCCTGTCTCGGGAATATCCTCCCGCCAGCAGGAGCTTACCGCCAGACAGGCGGTCGCCGCAACGATGCAATATAATATTCTTTTCATTTCTTTTCTATATTTATCAATATCTTAGTGTTACCATCATCAGAATCCAGGATTCTGCCAAAGGATGGAATCATCGTTCACAATCTCGATCTGGTCGTGAGGGATCGGGAAGAGAAGATTGTGGGAGTCCATAGAATAGCCAAGACCCTTGAACAGATCCACGGCCAGTCCAAGGCGAACCAAATCGAACCATCTCTGTCCCTCAAGGGCGAACTCCTTGCCTCTCTCTTCGGCCAGCGCCTTGATGAAGGCATCCTTGCCGGAGACCTCGGCCTCGGTAAGTTCGGAAAGGCCGGCGCGAGTGCGGGTCTTGTTGAGATACGTAAGGGCGTCGGCGATCTTGCCCTGCTGTCCCAAAGCCTCGGCGTACATCAGAACAACGTCAGCGTACCTGAGGAACGGGAAATCATTACCTACCTGCGTGGTATAGGTGGCGTCGTAGGTGTCCATATACTTGTTGATGGCGTAAAGCTTGCCAGCGGTGATCTCCTGATATTCCCCTATGAGGGCGAACCTGTTGTCATCCTCGGAATAAACAGACTTGAACACGCCCGTAGGGTTAGGCCTCAGTTTAGGATCAGCGATGTTGGTGCTGTGCCAGTAGCCGTGACCATTGTCGTTGGTCTTGTTGTAGTAGATGGCGAAGATGATCTCCTTGTTCATCTTGTTGGCGACATCGAAGGCGGCTCCAGTGGTAGCCATCAGGCCATAGCTCGTGTCCTTCATCGCGTCCTCCAGCACAGCCTGAGCCTCGGCGTACTTGCCGAAAGTCAGATAGACCTTGCCAAGAAGAGCCTGGGCGGCGATCTTCGTCACCCTCGCCACCTCGGCGGAACGTTTGGCCGGAAGAAGATCAATCGCTTCCTTGAGATCCCCGACAAGAAGATTGTACATCTCCTCGTCCGTGCATCTCGGGATAGTCTTGGCCTGGACAGGTGTCACGACGGTACGTGTCACAGGCACCACTCCGAAGACCCTGTAGAGGCTGAAATACCACCAGGACCTCATAAACAGGCACTCACCACGGTACTTGTCACCGTTCGCGAGGGTCTTGCCGGCCATATGGTCGAGCACGTCGTTGCAGCGGTATATTCCATTGTACCAAGCATTCCAGATATTCGAGAGTATGGTGTTGTTGGATCTCTCCTGGAAATGGTCGATGTCGTACCTGTCCTGAGTGGAGACAGCCATCGCCGTAAGCTCGCACTCGTCACTTCTGAAGGCCAGTTCGTTGATGAAAAAGCCCATCTGGGTCTTCAGCTTGTCGTAGCAGCAGTAAACGCCCTGATTGAAATCGTCATCGGTCTTGTAATAGTTGCCCTCTGTCACGGTGTTCGCCGGATACTGCTCGAAGAAACTGTCTCCGCAGGAGGCAAGGCTAAGCGCCGCAAGGCCGATCAACGCTGATTTTATGATATTCTTCATATTCATTACAGATTAAAGTTGATACCCACGCTGAAGGTTCTTGAAAGAGGATAGGAGCAATAGTCCTCACCTGGGCTGAGGGCGTTGGTTGACCTCTTGTTGACCTCAGGGTTGTAGCCTGAATAATGAGTCAGGGTGAACAGGTTCGTGCCCTGAATGTAAACCCTCATCTTGGAGATTGTGGTGCCTCGGAACCACTTGTCCGGCATCGTGTAGCCGAGGGACAGGTTTTGGAGCCTCAGGTAGGATCCGTCCTCCAGATGGAAGGTCGATGTACAGGAACCGTTGTTACCTGAAGACTTTCTGGTTGCCCTGTTGAGGTTGCCGTAAGGGAATCTGTTCAAGGCCTCCTTCATCATATTCGATGACGCTTCCATATTCAGAAGATAACGTCTCTCAAGGTTCAGGATCTCGTTGCCATAGACTCCCTGGAAGTTGGCGGAAAGGTCGAGTCCCTTCCAGCCGAGCTGAACGCCGAATCCGTAGTAGAAGTCAGGCATATAGTTTCCGACGATCACACGGTCGGAATCCTTGTCGAGCTTGCCGTCGCCGTTGGCGTCCACAAAACGGAAGTCACCGACAGTGGTGGTCGGGAAGTGAGGGTACGAGTCGAGTTCCTCCTGGTTGTGGAACACGCCGTCCTGCACGAGCAGATAGTAGCAACCTACCGGATAGCCGACTTTCGTGATGTAGTTGGCTCCTGAATATGAGGAAGCCACGATCAGCGGAGCGTCCTCGTCACCGAGGGAAAGAACCTTGTTCCTGTTCAAAGACCAGTTGGCGTTCCAGTCCATCGAGAAGTCACCGAACGACTTGTGGGATGTAAGCGTGATCTCCACACCCTTGTTCTGCATCGAGCCGATGTTGACGTTCGACTTCGTGAGACCTGACACGGATGACACAGGAATATTAAAGAGCATATCCGTGGTCTTTGAGTAGTAGAAGTCAGCGTTGATGCCGAGAAGTCCGTTCCAGAGGTTCGCGTCGAAACCGATGTTGGTCTGGGTGTTCTTCTCCCAGCCTAGCTCATTGTTCGCGATCTGAGACGGGTACATCGAAGTCACGATTCCGTTGCCAAGGTCGAAAGTGTTTGAGCCGTAAAGGGCAAGGTAAGCGGAGTTTCCGATCTGCGCGTTACCGGTCTGACCGATGCTGGCGCGCAGCTTGAGGTCGTTCAGCCAGTTCTTCGTGTGCCTCATGAAATTCTCGTCGCTGATTCGCCAACCGGCGGACGCGGCAGGGAAATAGCCCCATCTTGTGTTCGGGGCGAAGCGTGAGGAAGCGTCACCTCTGATCGAAGCGGAGAACATATAGCGTCCCTTGTAGGAGTACTGCGCTCTGAAAAGCCAAGAGGCGAACGTGTAGGCATACTTGTCGTTGTATGTGTCGTCGATCGAGATCGTCTTGCTCTTGGTGGTCCTGATCTTGTCGTCACCCTCGACACCCGTACCCTTGATGGCGGAAGTCTGGATGGCCTGTTTCTCAGCCTCATAGACAGCCACGGCATTGATGGAGTGCTCGCCGAACTTCCTGTTGAACGAAACCTGGTTGGTGATGTTCCAGTGGAAATAGGACTGGGTGTAGTTGGCCGCCGTAGGAGCCGAAGGCTTGTCGTAATACTTCAGGTTCTTGAGCGGAATGTAGGACGGACGGTAGTAGTTCCTGATGTAGGAATAGTAGTCACCGCCGACAGTGACCTTATATTCAAGTCCCTTGATGAACTCGTAGGAGGCGTGGACGTTGCCCACCAGATTCAGTTTCTCCCTTACATCGTCAATCTCAAGGGCAAGGGCCACTGGGTTCAGGACCTCGTTGGTCTGGGTGTCCCAAGTGTTGAACCTCATATAACCGTTCATATCCCAGTTGTAGGATCCATCGGAGTTATAGACCGGGAAGACCGGAGGTGCCATCAACGCTGACGCGATCACACCATCGCTGCCGTACTGGCCGTCGGAGTTCACATAATTTGTCTTTGAATATGAAGGTGAGAAGCTTACTCCATATTTCAGCTTACCTTTCTTGCCGTCAAGGTTGGCCCTGAGTCCGTACCTTTCAAAGTCGGATCCGATGATCGTTCCCTCGCGGTTGAGGTAGTTCACACCGATGTAGTAGTTGTAGTTCTTGGTGCGCGCCGACACGCTGAGGGCGTGCTTGTGCGAGAGTGCCGTACGGAATATCTCGTCCTGCCAATCCGTGTTCGTCAAAGTGCCGGTCTTGTCCTGAAGATAGGAAGTGATGAGAGGATCGACATTATGATAACTTTTCGGACGGGTGCTGTACGGATCACCGATGGATCCTGTAGGAACCTCAAATAGATAAGCGCCGTCCCTGGCCTCTTTGAATATCTCCGCGAACTCGTACGCGTCGAGCATATCGATCTTCTTTGAGACATTCGAGACGCTGAACTGTCCGTCGTAGGAGATCACAGGGGTCTCTGAGTTCGCTCCACGTTTTGTGGTGACAAGGATGACACCGCAGGAGCCTCTTGAACCGTAGATCGCGGCGGCGGAAGCGTCTTTCAGAACCTCAAGGCTCTCGATGTCACTGCCGTCAAGGTTAGCGAAAGCCCTTGAGTCGCAAGGAATTCCGTCAATCACATACAGAGGGTCGTTGCCCGATGTGGCGGACTGGATACCTCTGACCCTGACGGAAACGTTGCCGGAAGGCTGACCGCCCAAGTTGATGACCTGCACACCAGGCATCTTGGCCGCCATAGACTCACGGAAGTCCGTGGTCGGAGTGTTGGCGAAGTCCTCGGCCTTGATGGAGGCGATGGATGTCGTGACATCCCTCTTGTTCTGGGCGCCGTAACCGATGACCACAACGTCATCCAGTTTGATGGCCTCTTCCTCAAGTACGAAATCAGCCTTGGACTGACCATCGGTCAGGGTTGCCGAAGCGCCGTTGTAACCGATGATGGACACGTCAAGAGTGGCGTTCGCGTCCTTGACCTTGAGCTCGTAGTTTCCGTCAAAGTCAGTTCCGGTTCCGTTGTTGGTGCCGCGCTCGATGACCATCGCTCCGATCACCGGCTGGCCGGACTTGTCAACAACCTTTCCGGTGATAACTTTCGGGCCTGTGGCTTGGGAAGCCTTAGGTCTGGCTTCCGGTGCCTTTTTGCTCAGAAGGATCTTCTGATCCTTGAATTCAACCTTGACACCCGGAAGCACTCTCTTGATGATGGCTTCGATGTCCTCGTTCTTCGCCGTGACCGAAACCTTGCCAGCAAGGTCGATGTCGGTGTCCACATAGGCGAAAGTGTAGGAACTTCCGGCCTCGATGGCCTTCAGGAGTTCCTTGACTGTCACATCCTTGACATTCACTGTCGCTGTCCTGCTCTGGGCGTACGCGCCGAGCGAGAGCCCGAGGGCGCACAGCACGCAAAGGACGGTTCTTGTGAATGAAGGGAAAATGTTAGTTATTCTTTTCATTAATCCCACCGTTTAATTAATTTGGTTTTTGTTATCAATTATGATTGTATTTCCCTGACGTTCCCAATGGACAGGCAGAAGGGTCTCGATCACATCCAAAACATCCTCGACGGATTCATCCCTGACCGTCAGCGACATACGCTTGTCTTTCAGACCAGGATTGTCGCAGGTCAACTTGATCTGGTACTTGTGCGACAGACTTTCGAGGACGTCCCCGAGCCTCACGTTGTCGAAGGCGAGCCTGTGCTCGTACCAGCGGCAGCAGTCGCCGGCGTTCACCGCCGTGACCTCTGTCCTTCCCCTGTCCCAGGAATATTTCTGGTCAGGCTTGAGGATGACGAGTTCCTTGCTTTCGGTGTCGGAGACCTGAACGGAACCGCTGCGGAGAATCACCTCGGCGGAATGGTTATCGAGGTCGCTGAGCACGTTGAAGGACGTTCCCAAGACCTTGACCTGAAGGTTGTCGTGCATATTCACGACAAAAGGGCAGTCCTCGTTCCGGGTGACATCAAAGTAACCTTCGCCGTCGATGGAGACGTTTCTCTCGCGCTTGCCGAAGTCCTGGTTGTAGGACAGGCGGCTTCCTCTGTTGAGCCAGACACTGGTGCCGTCAGGAAGGATGTAGGAGCCCGCGTTGTCGGAGGAGGCGATGAGCACGGTCTCCCTTTCGGGAGTTGTGTTCAGCTTCGCCACGG
>CAVKYA010000164.1:0-4106 GCA_963660255.1 Bacteroidaceae bacterium
GAGATAACTGATCCCATAACGATGACCGAAAGCCTCGCGGGCATCCTCAAGGTACTTGATGTAGTTTCCGTGCCAGACCATCCGGATCGGATCAACCTCGGAGAAACGAACCTTGACACGAACTGTCTCGCTGATGACCGGCATATTACAAATTCTTGATTATCAAGGTAGAATTCGTGCCGCCAAAGCCGAAGGAATTGGAGAGGAACACATCGAAATGCCTTGACATCCTCTCGGCAGGAATCAGAAGTCTGGCCGAATCCTCGTCCGGATTCTCGAAATTGAGGTTCGCGGCAATGAAGTCGTTCTTCATCATAAGCATCGAGTAGATCACCTCGCTGGCTCCGGCCATCCACATCTCGTGTCCAGTCTGGGATTTCGTGCTGGTCACCGGCACGGTCCTGTCACCGAAGACAGAGGCGATCGCCTTGGCCTCGTTGGCATCACCTACGTGTGTGGAAGTGGCGTGGGCGTTGATGTAGCCTATCATATTCCTGTCTATTCCGGCCTGCCTGACGGCCATTTCGAGGGATCGTCTCGGGCCGTCCACATTCGGGGTGGAAATGTGGTCTCCGTTGCCGGAGAAGCCGTAGCCCAGCACCTCGCCGTAGATCCTCGCTCCCCTGCGGACAGCGGAATCGTAACTCTCCAGAATCACCGTCGCCGCGCCGCCGCTCGGAACAAGGCCGTCACGGTCACGGTCGAAAGGACGGCTGGCCTTCTCGGGCTCGTTTTCCCTGACAGAGAACGCCGAGATGCCGTCAAAAGATGCAACCGCATAAGGATGAACCTCCTGGGCACCGCCGCAGACAACCATCTCCTGAAGACCGTGCTGGATCAGAAGCGCACCAAGCCCGATGGCGTGCGAGCCGCTGGCGCAGGCTCCAGACACGGTCAGGTTCATTCCCTTGAGCCTGAATATGCAGTCGAGGTTCATCGTCACGGTCGAGTTCATCGACTGGAAGATCGCTCCCGAGCCGCACATCATCGTGTCTTTCTTCTCACGGATTATGTCCACGGACTCGATCACGGGCAGCGCCGAGGAGTCGTTGCCGTAAAAAAGGCCGACCTCGTTGGCGGCAAGATATTCATCATCCACTCCGGCATCGCGGAGAGCGTCCCTTGTGGCGCAATAGGCGAATTTGGCCTGCTGCGGCATAAACACGCGCTGCGAACGACTGAGCTCTTTTTTGAGATCAGGAATATCCACCTTTCCCGTCAGAGCGGAACGAAATCCTATCTCTTTCCTTTCCGGATCAAAGACAATCCCCGACTTCCCCTCATAGAGAGAATCCCGGACCTCGTCCAAAGTCTTTCCCAGGCACGACCAGATGCCCATTCCTGTTATCACTACCCTATTCATGGCTTCTCTCAAAACAATTATCCACAGGATTTGAATATATTCCAAGGAATATGTCCATCAGCACCTCTGGCTCATCGACATCATATTTCTCCAGTTTCTTCAGATGGTGCAGGAAACGCTCCTTCTGATCATCAGAGTACCTTTCACCCTTGAATTCGTGCTTCCCGAAACGGATGTCGTGGGCGATGAAGTTATTGGGAGTCAGTTTGTAGCCGGCGTGGATCCTGCGATCCAGCAGCTTAGCCACCTCACGGTTATATTCAATGCCAGGGAGGGAATCGTAAGCCATCAGATCCTGCTCGGTGACCATCGGACAGAAAGTCAGATGCACGTCGCCCTTGAAAGAGGTGATGCCGGAAAGGATGCTGGAAAGATCCTCGCCCTGCTTTTTGACATATTTCTCCGACCTTGACTGGTATAGCTCCAGAGCCTTCATATAGTCGCAGGTTTCCCATTCATAGGAAATTGAAAGAGGAACTATATTCAATTCTGAAAGGGCCTTGATCTTGTCCTCTCGCTTGCTTATCCCGAACATCTTGATGATTCCTTGGTCGGTGGAGTCGTTGCCGTCCTTGGTGCGTCCGTTCCTCTGGGCGATCCAGACGGACTCTCCCTTCTCTGTGATGGCGTGCCGGATGTACTCGGACAAATGGACGGAGGACTTGTAGAAATCCTTCATATTGCCGCCTCGCTCGACACGGAACATCTTGTTCGACTTGCCGATGTCAATCACAAGGCTGGAACTCATCAGGTTAGCCCCGAACGTGATCTCCGATGTCTGGAATCCGTGCGCGTGAAGGACATTCTGGAGCACGGAGGCATCCAGCATTATGTCCCTGTGGTTGGACACGAAAAGATAGTGCCCGGCAGGATCCAGATTCTCGATTCCGGAGACCGTGTAGGAAGACATACTCCGCTTCACGATCTGCTCGTTGACGTACCACATTATCCGTTTCTGAAAGTCATACACGGTGCTGATGTTCCGGACTTCCGCACGGACTTCCTCCACATTCCGGTCCGGGAACGCGAACGAGGACAACAGCGGGAACAAGTCATTGTCGGCTATGCGGTGCATCGCGGCCGGAATCTCCTCGTCACGGTAAGGCCTTATGTCATCGAAGATGGTTTCGTCAATCATCATTTCTTATTTCTTAAATCCACGAATTTCACTGGTTTACGGCTTTTCGCCGGGAAGAGAACCTTCTGCACCTCCTCCTTTGGACAGATCTCGACATTAGGAGCCACACGGAGTCTTGAGCGGAACCTGTCCTTGAGATCCTTCACGACATCCACTCCGGGATCACGTGCCAGCCCGACCTTCACGAGCACATCGTCCGTTCCCGCCTCCGAATCCTGAACGTAGATGACATAGTTGGCGACATAGTCCACATTGTCAAGCACATCGTTGATCGCCGGCGGATAAAGCGTTGTGCCCTTGAGCTTTATCATATTGTTCTTGCGGCCCACAAGCGGAGTGAGACGGTAGGAGTTCCTTCCGCATCTGCACTGCTCGACCCTCTTGGCGGCGATGTCGCCGGTGCGGAAACGCAGAAGCGGCATACCTTCGACACCAAGGGTCGTGACCACAATCTCGCCCTCCTCTCCGTCCGGAACCGGGAGGTTGTCCTCTCCGATGATCTCGACGATGATCAGTTCCGGATGCACGTGACCGCCTACACCGTACTGACACTCCGAGAAAGTGGCTCCCATCTCGGTCGATGAATATGTGGCATAGAGATCCACGTCCCACTTCTCCTTGATCTTCGAGCCGAGGAGATTGAGCGAAAAGTCCTGATTACGAAGCCCTTCTCCGATTCCGATGATTCTCTTGACGCTGGAGTTACGGTAGTCGATTCCGTGATCCTCGGCATACTGGATGAGGCGAAGGATAAATGAAGGCACGCACATTATCGTGTCCGGCTTGATGCGCTGGATGGTGTCCCACTGAAGCTCCGGCACGCCGTTGCCCACACGGATGATTCCCGCGCCCAACTCCCTGATTCCAAGGAAGTACGCCAGTCCGGCCATAAAGCGTTTGTCAATGGTGGTCATCAACTGCACGACATTTCCGGGATGCACCCCCGCGCACTCGAAGGATTTCTTCTCGTTGTAGGCAAGCCTCTGGAGATCCTTTTCCGTGCAGCAGAACGTCACAGGATCGCCCAGCGTGCCGGAAGTGGTGATGTAATCGATCACCTTGTCTTTAGGGACGCACAGGAAATCCTCGTTGTAGAGTTGCAGATCCTTCTTCTCCGTGAACGGAATCTTGACCAGATCCTCAATGTGGCGGATGGTTGATACATCAATCCCGAAACGGGAAAACATCCTTTGGTAATATGGTGAATTGGCCGCCAGATAGTCCAGGGCCTCGCGCAGTTTCCTCTCCTGAAAGTCTTTGATGGCTTCCACCGACTGGAATTCAATATCCTCTGTCATCTCAATAATTTCTGAAAGTCGATTAATCTTGCGAAATTAGGCAAAAAGTGCGGTTAATCAAAATCTTATAATCACCCCAAAGCGGCGACAAGGGTTACTCACCACGGCCTTGAGCCGGAAGGTTCTCAAACCAATCCTGAAAAAGGGGGAACCAATCGGCTTGCGGGGAGGAGGCACCGAAACCATGGCCGCCGGAGGGGAATTGAATATACTTGTGCTGGATTTTGGATTCTGTCAGGGCTTTATCCATCATGACAGAGTTGCGGTAGTCAACCGTCGGGTCATCGAGACAGTTCACAAGGAATAC
>CAVKYA010000164.1:4261-6073 GCA_963660255.1 Bacteroidaceae bacterium
ACGGACGTGAGGATATTCCTTGATCCTCAATCGCTTCCTCGCCGCTGTTCAGGACTAGGTGGCCGCCGGCGGAAAAGCCCATCACGCCAACTTTCGAGGGATCTACTGAATATTCAGAAGCATTCTTCCGCACTTCGATTATCGCGCTTCGGAGGTCGTTCAAGGCATCCGGATAGTGGTTCTGGGGGAAGGCAAGTCCTCCCAGCATAAAGTATCTCGTACCAGCGTGGCGGTAGTGGAGGACGAACGCTGTGAATCCGGCCTCGGCCAGTTTCGCAGCCACTTCCGTGCCCTCGGCCTTTCTGGAAAGCCAGTAATAACTTCCTCCGGGGCATACAATTACAGCCGCGCCGTTGGCCTTGTCTGGTTCCGGAAGGTACACGGTCAGTTTGCGGGCATACGAAGAAAGGCCGAACATCAGAACGGTCAGGAGTATAAGAGTGATTCGTCTCATAAGTCTAAATGAAAATGAAGGTTTGTGGGAAGACAGGAGATGTTTGACGCCAGCATCACATTGTCCTCATCCTTGTCGTAGGCATCCACCTCGATCTCCGGATGCATAAGGGCGAAGATCAAGGCGTACTCCCCTTGTCCGCAATCGTGTATCTCAAAGTGGTCTCCGGAAGGAGCCGCACGCAAATACGCCACATCAGCTACACGAGCCAATGCCTTGCGGCAACGTGATTCCACGTCAGCACCTTTGTAAAGGTACTTGTACCTGACGTAAACAGAAAGATATTCAGGAGTTTCCAATTCCCGGCGAAGTTCGGCATAACGGTTGACGAAAAGGCGGTGACACTCCTTGGTCTTCATCCGATAGTCCTTGGAGCAAGGAATCCTCGAACCTACCTCAACGTGGACCGAACCTTCTCGAAGCATAAAGTCCGTCTTCGGAAGCACGTCATAGGCACCGTGGATAAACACAGGAGTGATGTCCAAGCCAAGTTCGGCGGCCACATAGAAAGCTCCCTTGTGGAAGCGACCTACCCTGCCATCAACGGTTCTCGTACCCTCCGGGAAGATGACCAATGAATATCCCTGCGCGACCAAAGTCCGGATCTTGTCCATCTGACTTTCAACTCCGTCATTCACAGGAATATACTCAGCCTTGCGGATGACATAGCCGTAAATCGGATTCTTCCAGACCCATTCGTTCGTGAAGAATATCAGCTTGGGATTCAACGCCATAAGGCAGATCAGATCCAGATGCGACTGATGGTTGGCGATGATCACGGACGGCTTGCCGAAATCATCTCCGCCAGTCTGTGTGAACTTGACTCCGGGAACCCGTCTCAACAGGAAACGGGACATCCTCTGGATGAACTGATGGTATTTCAGCTTGCTCTCCTCCGAATTGCCTTTGAAGAGGAAATGGAGGAAAGTATAAGGATAAGCGAACAGGAACATCAGCAGCACATAGCCCACAAGAGCATAGACTGAATATGCCAACCTCTTCAATGTTAGCGGGATGTCACGCTTGACACCTCCCTTTTCAGTAAGCCATCTGAATATCACCGGAGGCAGATAGTAAGCCATCACCACGACGATGAACATTCCGATCACCGTGACTTCTCCGAGCGAGCGCATCGCCGGATGCTTGGCCAGAACCAGCGCCCCGATGCCGATGAACATTATCACGGCCGAATGGAACACGCTGTTCTTGTAGGTGGCAAGGCGTTTCTTCCCGTAGGCATATTCATAGACAAGACCTTCGGTGATGAAAATCGTATAGTCATCGCCCTGACCGAAGATAAAGGTGGCGAGGATGATGTTGACGATGTTGAAGCGGATGTCCAGAAGGCTCATCAGGCC
>CAVKYA010000165.1:0-6031 GCA_963660255.1 Bacteroidaceae bacterium
TTTATTCCTTCTACAAATTTACGAATAGTCGGGCGCTTCGACAAGCTCAGCGGCCAGACAGGTTCAAGGGCGGGCGCTTCGGCAGGCCCGGCGGCCGGGTCAAGCATGGGGAAGCAAGGATTGTCATGTCCTTATGACCTGGACTCCGAGTTCCTCCATCGGCCCTTTCACATCATCCGGCAAGGCGGAATCCGTGATCAGGATGTCAACATCCGACAGTTTAGAAATGTGGGCGAAACCACGCTTGCCGAGCTTGCTGGAATCACAAAGGACTATCTTCTTCTCCGCTGACTGCATCATCTGCCGGGTCAGTTCAGCCTCTTCCCTTGTAGCGCAGGTGATTCCATGGACGACATCAAGACCGTCAATGCCAAAGAACAATTTGGAACAAAATATATTACACACTGATTGTATGGCATCGTTACCATAGACAGACAGAGTGTTGCTGTACAACATGCCGCCGACCTGCATCACTGAAATACGGTCGTTTTCACCAAGAATAGTCGAGATGTTGACCGCCGTCGTGACGACATTGAGCCGACCCTTCGGTTTCAGGTTCTCGGCGAAAACCGCGATCGTGGAGCCGGAAGCCATGAGGATGGAATCATTCTCCTCAATGAGTTCAGCGGCAGCCCTTGCGATCTGAAGCTTGGCGTCGTAGTTTATCAACTTCTTCTTTCCGAGACTGATGTCCTTTATCGGAGCGGAAGACGGCATCGCGCTTCCATACGACCGGTGCAGCAAACCTTTTGATTCAAGGTAATTCAAATCTTTTCTGATCGTGGTCTGTGTCACACCGAACCTCTCGGCCAAGACCGAAACCTTGACAAGACCTTGATCGAATATCGAGTCGAGAATTAATTGTCTTCTTTCACGAATTCCTCCCATTATTCCAGAAACAGTTTTATCGTTTGTTTATCAAGCGTAAAAAATACGGCTTTCCTAATTCAAGACTGCAATATACGCATTTTATTCGATTAACACAATTCATAGGGTTATATTAGTTTCGTTTTAAGTTTCGAACGAAATATTTTTAGTAAAAATCACAACATTTTTCGCAAAAACATTTTCTAAAACAAAATATTTACATACATTTGCACAAAACAGGAAAACATAACTTGACGGACAAACCACAAATTATTAGCTATATGAGAATCATTTTCAAGTATTTTCTCTCCACAGTCATGATTCTTGCGACGACAGTTTCCTTATCGAAACCTTTGGCATCAGCCGCGGTGTCACATCAAGACGGCAAAACTGTAACCGTCAAAGGGACCGTGAGAGGGACCGATGGGGAGCCACAGATCGGCGCCATGGTCTATGTGAAAGGCATGGTGACCACGACCGCGTCGAGCGCGATGACTGACGCGAATGGAGAATATTCACTCACAGCGCCTTCCGACGCCGTGCTCGTGGCAAGTCTGCTCGGCTTCAAGGAGCAGGAGCAGTCCATAGGCGGCAGAGGTGAGGTGAACTTCGTTCTGGAGCAGGAGAACACGCTCCTTGATGACGCCGTTGTCATCGGTTACGGAACGCAAAGCAAACTGACGCTCACAGGGTCGGTTGCCCAGACCTCCGGCCGGGAACTTGTGAAAAACTCTTCGGTCAACATCTCGCAAGGTCTGGCCAGACGTCTTTCAGGTGTGATTGTCAGCAACCGCACGGGAGAACCGGGAAAAGATGACGCGACAATGTTCATCCGAGGCCGAAGCACACTTGGAGACAACAGTCCGCTCATCGTGATTGACGGAGTTCCAAGGACAAATGAGGAGTTCAGCAGGCTCTCCGGTGACGAGATCGAGAGCGTCAATGTGTTGAAGGACGCGTCCGGAGCCATCTATGGAGCTCGGTCTGCCAATGGTGTCATACTCGTGACAACCAAAAGGGGCAAGTACAACGAAGGGGCCAGCGTCACATTCAACTACGATCTGGGTCTCCAGCAGCCGACACGCCTGGTCCAGATGGCGGACGCCATCCAGTATACCAGAGCCTACAACGCCGAGCTGGCCATAACAGGAGCGGCTCCGATGTACAACGAGACGCAGATCCAGCATTACATAGACGGTGACGACCTGATCAACTACCCTAACACGAACTGGTTCGACGAGATCATCAAACCGGTCTCCGTGCAGCATAAGTACGGCGCCAGCATAAGCGGTGGTGCGGAGAAAGTGGCTTACTTTCTGGAATTCAACGGTCAGTATCAGGACGGAATCTACCGGAAGAGCGCCACAAAGTACGATCAGTACAACGTGCGCTCAAATATTGACGTCCAAGTGACCAAATCCCTGAAGCTGGGCCTCAATCTCAATGTGCGCCAGCAGCACAAGAACTACTCGGCGTTCCCGTCCGACAGTTATGGAATATTCTACATCACGACGAGGTTGAAGCCTACAGGAGCGGCTTATTTTCCTAACGGCTACCTGCGGGGAGGCACCAACCCCGCTGTTCTGGTCCAAGACCTTACCGGTTACGACAAGACCACGATAAACACCATAAACACGACCTTCACCGCGAACTGGGACCTTGGATCCATCACAAAGGGACTGTCCGTGAATGGGACGATGGCCTACGACGTGGTCGGAAATTTCCAGAAAAATTGGCAGAAAAACTGGAAATACTACACTTACGACGAGGTGACGGAGCTTTACGAGGAGAGGACAAACTCTTATTGGAGCACCCCTGTGCTTCATGAATATCAAAGGAACAGCAACACCTTGACCATCAACGCCAACATCAACTACGACAGGGACTTCAACGGACATCATGTGAGCGCTCTGGCCGGATTCGAGCAGGCGTCCTACCGTCTGGACTACATGGGGGCGGGAATAAACAAGTACGATTCCGACATCCTCGATGAGTTCTTCGCCGGGTCCGCGGACAAGAATTGGTACAGCATCAAAGGCTACGCGAGAGAGACTGCCCGAAGAAGTTGGTTCGGAAGACTCGGCTACGACTGGAAGAGCCGTTACCTCCTTCAGGTCATCGGACGTTTCGACGGCTCTGAGAACTTCCCTGAGAACAAACGTTGGGGCTTCTTCCCTGGAGTCTCGGCGGGATGGAGAATCTCCGAGGAACAGTTCATCAAGAAGAGCGCGCCTTGGCTGACAAACCTGAAGATAAGAGCCTCCTACGGAGAGCAGGGCAACGACCAGATCGATTCGTTCCAGTACATGACAACATACGGCTACACATCCGCCTCCTCCTACAAACTGCGGTTCGACGACAAGGACGTCAACTTTATAATCCCGGGCAAGGTACCGAACAAGAATGTCACATGGGAAGTCGCGAAGACATGGAACATCGGCCTTGACGGAAGCGTAAAGAATGGACTGATCGGATGGGAACTTGAGTTCTTCAAGACCGAACGTTCGAACATCCTCTGCACAAGGAACGCATCCATACCTTATTACACAGGCCTTCCGGACAGTCTTCCGGACGAGAACATCGGCATCGTGGACAACAAGGGATTCGAACTTCAGCTGCATCATGAGGGAAAATCAAAGAACGGAGACCTCATCTATCATGCGAGCGGAAACTTCATGTTCGTCCGCAACCGCATAAAATTCATGGATGAGACGCCTTGGGGCGAAGGTCATGAATATATGAACCTCACGGGACATCCGATGGGAGCCGAGCTTTACTATCAGGTGAAAGGGATCAACCGCACGCAGGAAGATCTGGAGAACAATCCGCAGATGGCTGGAGCCACCCTCGGAGACTTCATGTTCGAGGACCTGGACGGAGACGGAAAGATCACTTCCTACGACAGGAAGAGGTGCGACCTTACTCCTGTACCGGAAATCGTGTTCGGAGCGAACTTCGACGCCACATGGAAGAACTTCGACTTCTCTCTGCTTCTTCAGGGACAGGCGAGAGCCCGATTCTACTACTCCCCTCTCACGGATCCGGTCTCCGGAAACATCGAGAAAGAGGCAGCGCTGAACGCATGGACTCTGGACAACCCGACCGCAAGCCGCCCGAGAATCGGTTCCACAGTCAGCAACGGAGGTGTGAACAGGGCGTCATTCTACTACCGCAACGCGGCCTTCCTTCGACTGAAGAATGTCGAGATAGGCTACACGATTCCGGACAACATCCTATTCAACAAGATGAAAATAAAGAGTTTGCGCTTCTACATCGCAGGTTACAACCTTCTCACCTTCTCCGGTCTGAAGAATGTGGATCCCGAGACCAGTGATGAATCCTACCAGACCTATCCGCAGATGCGGATCTTCAACACAGGCGTGAAACTGACTTTCTAAATAAGGATCATGAATATGAAAAAGATATTTGCAATACTCTGCGCAGCGACCCTTCTGGCCTCATGCAGCAATGATTTTCTGAACAAGACTCCGCTCGACAAGCTTTCGGAGGACGCTGTGTTCAACAGCACCCCTCTGGCTGAAAGCTACATCAACGCTCTCTACACGGTTCTGCCTGACCCGTTCCAGGAAGGGAACATCGGTTGCATCACCGACGAGGGTTACTTCCGCTTCGGAGGATCAAGCACACGATACATCGCCTCCGGCAACATGACCCCGGACAACGTCATGTACAACTACGAAGGCGGACAGGCCCACAGCACAAGAACCACATTCCTGAACATCTGGAACCGCACCTACGAACGCATCTACAGGATGAACTATTTCCTGAACTATGTGGATGAAAAGGGTACGAATATTCCAGAAGACGATGTGAACAGGCTTAAGGGCGAGGTATATTTCCTCCGCGCATGGGCGTACTACAATCTTATTCAAAGGTATGCCGGAGTGCCTATCATCACAAAGGCCTACGACCTTACCGACACCTATGACGCGGAAAGGGATAATTTCGATGATTGCGTCAATTTCGTCCTGGAGGATCTGGACAAGGCGGAAGCGCTTCTTCCGGCAAAGGACAAGGCCACAAAAGGCAGGGTGAACAAAGACATTGTGCTGGCACTCAGAAGCCGCCTCACACTGATAGCCGCGTCTCCACTGTTCAACGACCCGGCCCGTCCGGAAGGTGGAATATTCAGAGGTCAGTACAACGCTGACAAATGGAAAAGGGCGCTGGACGCCACGAAACGGATAATAGACCGTGCGGATGTGGATGGAGCCTACAGGCTTGACGACACCTATGACGGAGTGTGGAAGAACACCGATTCTCCGGAAATCATCTGGGCCAAGTACTTCATTTCCAGTGCTGACGCCAGTGACAACTCCATGAAGAAAGCGCAGCTGCTCTATTCCGTGGCATACTTCAACGGCTGGACAGCGTTCCACCCGACACAGGCCATGACCATCGACTACGAGATGGCCAACGGCAAGAAGATCTTCGAGGAGGGCTCGGGGTACGATGTCAACCATCCGTTCAAGGGTCGTGACCCACGTTTCTACAAGAGTGTCGCGGCTCCGTTCTGCAACTATCCGAACACGGACAACTCCGGCTACCATGACAACGTTCTGGATCTCTCGCTTTACTATGATGATGTGAAGAAATCCGATTTCGATGAAGGTAAGAAAGAGCCTTCCTACAGTGTGAAAGCCAAACACCTTCTGGACGCCACCAGCACAATGGGACTGGAAATGATGAAATGGTACATCCCGACCTCACCGATCACCGAGGCCGAGACCGGCTCCCTGCTTTACCCTTGGTTCAGACTGGCTGAAATGTACCTGAACTACGCCGAATGCGCCTACATGACCGGAAACGAGAACCTTTGCCGCCAGTACATCAACAAGGTGCGCTCACGTTCCGACGTTCAGATGCCGGAGGTCAAGGAATCCGGAGAGGCTCTTTGGGACCGTCTGGTGAACGAGCGTAGGGTGGAACTGGCTTTCGAGGCCATCCGCTATTTCGACGTGAGAAGATGGAAGACGGCGCAGTTCTACGAGAATGTTCCGTTCGCAGGAATGAGGACAATGATCCTTCGCAACGGAGCCAGGAACGACACCATCTACCGTGTGGCCCATCCTTACGATGAAAGCCTCACACACACATGCTACTATTGGCCGAACTCGGACGAAAGAAAAGACTACGTGAAAGC
>CAVKYA010000166.1:0-6027 GCA_963660255.1 Bacteroidaceae bacterium
GTGATTATAAGACTGACAAGTATGAGACGATACAAAACACTGATATTGTTCATTTTCACATTGATTCCTCTTGCGCTCTCAGCGCAGAATGCTGACCAGAGGATCAACGAACTCCTCGGCAGCGGTGATTGGTTTGCCCTTAACCGGGAATATTCAGAAATCAAGGACTCCGTACAGTCCGATGTTCTGAAATCAATGACCGAGGTAATGCTTGCGGCATATTTCAACCGTCCGGAAGAACTTAACGGCAATCTTACCGCTCTCATTGACAACCATTCCGAAGAAATCGGACTTCAAAATGTCTGCAATATGCTGGTGCTCGGGGCTATAGTCGAAGGCTCGAATGGACGCTATGCATTGGCCACGGATATGGTTAAATCTGTAATTGAGAGAATCACCGCCGCCGGAGGCTCGATTGAAGGAACCGGACTTGATGTGACTTATGAATATTACAATGCCGTAAGGGAACTTCCCACACCGTCAATCTCAGTGCGGAGGAATTCTGTCAAAGTTCCATTTTCCATAAAGGATATCCCGGCAAGCGAATCCGCATCGGAAGAAATGAAGCTGAGGATGACAGGGAAAAGCAATGTGATGTGGCTTCCGGTTTCCATAAACGGGAAGAAATATGAGTTCATCCTTGACACAGGTGCATCATATTCCGCTTTATCCAAATCATTCGCTGAAGAAATCGGTGCCGAGTTCGTCCGTGACACGATAGACCTTCACGGAGCGAATCATTCAGGCGGCACAAGGACACAAAGGGCATTGATAAGGCAGATGAACATCGGAGGAATGAAAGTGGACAACATCCTCGCATACGTCCTGAGCGACAATCAACTCGACACTCTCGTCCGTACCGACGCAATCCTCGGGATGGACTTCCTGAAACTCGCCGGGAATATCAGCATTGACTTCAAGCGCGGCACTGTCACACTCGGATGTACTGACCATAAATCCAACGGCCGCATCCCGAACCTTTACATCGAGCCCAACAACACCATCTGCCTGTCAGCCAACATAAACAGCGAACCGCAGAACCTCAAACTGGACATAGGCTGCACTATTACCGACTTGTCGTATATGTGGTATTCCGCTCACAAGGATTCCGCATTAAATCTTGAGGAGTCCAATGTTCTCCTCGGCACTTACGGAAGTACAGAGAAAAAGGGACTTTTGTCAATGCCAGAAGTCTCATTTGAAGTGGACGGAAAGGAAGCCGTAGTACATAATGTTATGATTCACACCTCTCCGGACGGCAACCAACACTCTGGCATGGCAGGTCTCGAACTTCTCCGCAAATTCAATAAGGTGAATATCAACCTCCAGAATATGACATTGACGGTGGAATAGATGCTATTATGATACATAGAGAGGCAGGTTGCTCATTATACGCAGTCTGCCTGTTTCTGTAAAACAATGTCCCCGTGTGGTCACTTTATAAAAATCAGCTTCTTGTCACTATAAGACATAACCGTCTTCTGCCGTGACAGAATCTCATATCCGATGAGGCCGTCGATTCTCTCGTCTTTGCTCATATTGAAGTGGCTGACATCATTGAATACGGTCCGGGTGTTCCTGAAGGTTTTTCCGCCTATCTTGAGGCTCTTCAATTTTCCATCGTGAACCTTTTTCCCTTCGTCATTGCTGATGCCTTTCAAATCGGTCGTTTTTACTCTTTTCAGTTCATTCTTGAATTCATCCCACCGTTCGGAGTCAATAAGATTGCCTGCGGCTCCGCAGTCAATGCCGAACGTCAGGCTGGCCGTATCCACCTGAGCCTTGATGAGTGGAATATGACGCATAGTCTTGCTCATCTCAAAAGGCACCTCCTCGTATTTATACCTATGTTCTTTCAGGAAGGTTGCCGTGTAATCCGGATCAATCAGAGTGAGAGTCTTGTTCTTGTAGTCGAACAGCAGGTCATAATCCTTGTACACATCATAGCCTATAAGGCCGTAAACCTCAGTGCCGTTCTCCAGATGAGAAATGTCTGACATCATAGCCTTTATGCTGTCAGCACGTATTCCATTGAAATCAAATGAATCAACGGTGATGACATCCTGCCCGCCGCTGATTTTCCCGTTGACATCTTCCGATGTACTCACGTGCGTCCCCTTGTCCTCCTTTTCACTGAAATATTTGCTGTTCAGATAAAGTATAGGACAGCCGCTGTCGATGATGAAATTGTGTTTCTCCCCATTGATTATGGTCTGGGTGACAATCAGATTGTCCTTTGACAATGTCATCGGAACAGTGATCACCTTGTCCTGAGGCTTTTCAAACTTGAAACCCTTGTCTGCCTGCTTGACAGTAGCCTTCAGCAGCTCAAGACTTTTGATCTTATTCTCCTCATTGAACACAAAAGTCGTGGCCCTTTCTCCAATTTTTGAATATATGAACGAATATACCAGCGTCAGCATATTGCCGTTCTGGCTCTCCGACACCCTTTTATATTCAGTGACGCTGTCATTTAACTGCTCCAATTTCCCGATTGTGGCGTTCAGCACAAGTTTGGCGACATCGCCCTTCTGGCCGGAGCACTCAAAGTCTGAAGCAAGGTACGGGTGAAGTTGTTCGGCCGAATAACTGTTTATGGCATTCACCGCCTCTCTGACAACATTCTCGCAATCAGTCAGTGACTGTGCCTTCAAGCAAACGGCACTGAACAAAAGAAGTGCGATAAAACCAATCCTTTTCATTTTTGTTATAATCTCTTAACCTACTTATGCGATGAGACTATTATCGTAGAGCCTCATCGCATAACTGCAAATATGGTGATTTAATTGAAATTAATCAAGATGTGCGCCTTAATCCGGCCTGTGGCAGCAACGGCAGGGACAGCGCGATGAGAATGGCACTGCTCACTACCATAAGCAGACGGAGCGACACATAGTCCGCAAGAGGGCCGAACAGAGCCCTCCGAAGCAGAACGCCATCGTTGAACTTTGGAAGAAGCAGTACCATTCCAAGGGTAAGCAGCGCGATCAGGGCATCGGACCCGATGATCAGCATTTTCTTTGAATGGCGGTCTGCCCAGATGCCGCCCACGAAAGACATAAAGAACTGTGGGACGAACGAGCAGATTGAGAACATCGCCACCTAGAGCCCCGATGAAGTCTCTAAGGTGATGTGCCAAACAATCGCGAAAGCCACTATCTGAGAGCCGAAAAGGGTTATGGCCTGACTAAGAAAGAAAGGGATAGCTTTTTTCATCACTGAATTCTGATTTGTAAAGTTATGCGATTTCTATCGGGACCTGGATGATGGTGAGCCACATATTGGAGTCCTCTTGGTTCCAGATGCCGTCAATGTAGTTGGCACGCGGGGCGCTTGTGACCTTGTAGCCTTCCTTTTCCAGCGTGGCAAGCAGGTCAATGTGACTCTGGCGGAGGTTCTCGTAGGGACCGAACACCTTCAGGCAGGCAGCCATCGGAACGGCGGGAATTTCCTTGAACTTGATGATCGCGGAATCCATCCTCTTCTCCTTTACCTGTTCGCAGTACTCGATGTCAATGCCCTGTGGCTTGTATCCGCCATATTCAATTGTGTAGCAGTAGCCAGGTTCAAGACATTCGCATCCAAGACGGGCCATTTCAGGTCCGATGACTTCACAGCACAGATTGCCAAGCTCGGCATAAGAAGGGATGACGGTTCTGTGACTTGCGACGATGATAGCGGGCAACGGTTCAAAATACAGTTTTTCCATTTTGTGATTCTTTTTGTGGGAAGCCACAAACGCCTTGAGCAACCGGCGGCGTTCCTTGAGAACCTCCAACTCCTGTTCACATCGGACTATCTTTTCCTCAAGAGATTCGACGGAAGGGAAATGGCTTTCGTCTTCCATCATGTCCCGGATCTCTTCAAGGGAGTAGCCAAGGGTCTTCAGGGTGCAGATGCTCTGGATTTTCTGTAACTGCGTCACGGTGTAGTAGCGGTAACCGGTCCATCGGTCCACGATCTCAGGAACCAGAAGTCCAATCTGTTCGTAGTGCCGCAACGCACGTACTGTAACCTTGCTCAGACGGGAAAACTCCCCGATTTTTAACTTGATTTCACTCATAACAGCTGTGCACTTTTGTTATCTGCCCGCAAATATATACAGTGCCGTAGGGTACGAGTCAAGAAAAAAATGATTTTTTTTCGAGCTGCATAAGCGGAGAGTCATTTCCGCTTTCTGTATTCTTCCGGGGAACACCCTTTCAGACGCTTGAACCACTTGGAAAAGTTCTGCGGCTGCTGGAAGCCGAGTTCATAGGCGATTTCGTTGACACGCCCCGATGTGGTCAGGAGCAGCGATTCCGCCTTGGCGAGAGCCTTTCTCTGAATATGTTTCTGCGGAGACAGACCGGTGCATTTGCGGATCAGATCGCTCAGATAGTTGACGGAAAAGCAAAGCTTGTCAGCGCAATGCTGGACGGTCAGGAGTCCGTTGTCCTTAGGCTGGCCGCTCTCATAATATTCATCGCAAAGCCGCTCGAAACGGGTCAGAATGTCATTGCTGACCGATGGTGACGCGGTGAATTGGCGGTCGTATGAGTGTAGGCAATAGTCAAGAACCAACCGGATATAGTCCACGATGATCACCATATCCGGGTTGCCGCCAAGAAGCTCATCCTCAATCTTTCCGAATATGTCCACCAGCAGTGCCTTTTCCCTTGCCGTCGGGAAAAGCGGCTCCCGGGTGTCGTAGGAGAAATAGGAATATTTCGGCATCGCCGCCTGCAGAGAAGTTCCGGCAAGCAGGTCGGGATGAAACATAAGCACGTACCCCTGAACCTTGTGCCGCAAGCCGTCAGGTTCCGAACCTGCCACTTGACCGGGAGCGAAGAACACAAGCGAGCCTTCGCTGTAGTCGTACAGGCTATTGCCGTAATGCAGCTCTGTATATTTACGCCCTTTCAGATAGATGGCGTAATAGTCAAGCATACGTGGTGGCCGGTCGAACAGGACCGGTGGAAGTTTCCCAAGGTCAACGACCCCGACAAGAGGATGTCGGACCTCTGCGCCCACCATCTCACAATACTTGCTTATGTCAAATCTCTCAACGGTTTCCATTGTCCTGAACGGCAGCATATTCCTGCCACGATGGCAAAGTTAGCCATATTCGTGGATTTTCACACTATTATCCGTGATTTGGCTAACGCCTCATTTGCTTCGGAGCCATAAATTTGCCGACAAAAAATTGAGTGAATATGAAATATTCAGAAAGAATGGAAATCAGGCGCAAGCGGGTGGTTCTCGCGCTTGTTTTATCGAGCTATATGATAGTGGGGATTGACGGTTCGCTCGTCATCACGGCCATCACGGAAATCGCGGCGAATCTCCATCTTGACCACACCGCGCTTTCGTGGGTGCAGAATGCCTATGTTCTGGCCTTCGGAGGGTTTATGCTTGCCGGAGGGAGGTTCGGGGATATGTTCGGGCGCAGGCTTATGTTCATCATTTCGCTCATTCTGTTCGGCATCGGCTCTCTCGGGGCTGGCATCTCTCCGTCCGCTTCTTGGATGATTGTGTCCCGTTTCGTCCAGGGCGTAGGCTCAGCCATAATGGCTCCTGCGGCGCTTGGACTGATCGTGGATTACTTTGAAGGACCGGAGCGCGTGAAGGCGGTTGCCTGGTACGGCAGCATATCCGGTCTCGGACTCTGCGTCGGGCTTGTCCTCGGCGGAGCCATAACGAGCTACGGCTCCTGGCGATGGGGATTTCTCGTGAATATTCCTATCATATTGCTGATGATTGCGGGGGCTGTCAGATGGCTTAGGAAGAGTCCGCATTTGGAAACCTCCTTTGACTTCGCAGGGTCAATTTTGTCGGCTCTTGCGACCTTTTCGCTGATCTATGCTCTTGACGGGGCCGAATGTCCTTGGCTTTGGACGGTGGCCGGTTCTGTCTGCCTTGCCGTGCTGCTCCTTGTCGAGCGAAAGGCGAAGCTTCCGACCATCCCGATGGCACTGTTCCGTTTGGCGACAAGGTGCAACGGCTATGTGTCCCGTTTTCTGATGATCGGCGCGCTGATGGGATATA
>CAVKYA010000167.1:0-3288 GCA_963660255.1 Bacteroidaceae bacterium
CCTGACATACAAAGCAGAACATCAGAGGTTGAACATCCTGATCCATCCTACAGAATGCCAGGAGTGAAGATTGATAAAGCCACCGAGGACAGCACTTGGATCATCTCCAATAAAGACTTGGAGTATTGGTTCCTCGGCGACTCCTCCTACCCTACCGACTACACGATCACAGCCAGGATGCTACCGGGAGACTACAATCATTTCCACAGTTGGAAAGTCTCAATCGAAGGTGAAAGACGTGAGGAAAAAGGTTACTCCTGCAAATTTTCCACATCGGAAGCACCACTAATCTACACAATCGGTGATTCTGGATATTCCTGGGGCAGCTGCAATGGTAACTTGAATATGATTGTGTACAAAGACGGCAAGAGCATCGACTCTATAGTTATGACACTCCGTGGCGGACCTGACGACTACACTCTCGTAAGGACTTACTAATCAACAACCATAAACACTCACCGGACAGATCCGGAATGAAAAAGACAGAGGCCGCTGTGGAATCACTTCCGAAGCGGCCTCTGTCATAATTATGTGGTTAAGTTTACTTTCTTAACGTAGGGAGCCAGGTCTGGATGTGCTTGCCTTTCCAACAGTCAACAGACGAGTAGTCAACCATCTTGATGTCACCCTCGGTGGTTGGGACAAGGAACTGCATCCTTGTGCCCGGACGCTCGGCGTCGACAATCTTGACCTTGACCTCGCCGTTGGCGTCAGCGATAATCTGTACAGGCTTGTTGTAGTCTGGATCGATGTTCTCGTCACGGGCGAGGACAAGCGGGCCCCACTGCACTGCCTGAAAGTACTTGCCTTCAGGGTTGCGGCCGTTCTCGGAAGCCTTGATGAGCTTGGCCTTCATATCGAAGATGATGTAGATGCTGTCACCGGACTTCCATTTGCGATCAAGATCAAGGTACTTACCTGCCTCGACCTTACCGACATACTTGCCGTTGACCGCGACATAAGTCATCTCGCTCCAGGACGGAATATGCAGTTTCACCGTGAACTTCTCCTTGGCGATTGGGTCAACAGAGATGCGCACCTCATTCGCGCGAGGATATTCAGTGACGATTCCAAGCTTCACGTCTTTGCCTTTCGCTGTCTTGGCGGTCACGGTTCCGGCATTGTAAAGGTTGATGACCGGGCCTTCCTTGGACTGCATAGCTGCGATGTACGGAAGATAGGACAGACCACAAGGGCCGCTGAGGTTGCAACAAGTCACAGGCTGGCCGTCGATGTTGGTTCCCCAGCCGCTGTTGGTCACCTTGGCACCGTTCAGAAGGTTCACATAACTGAAACTCTTTCCGTCCGGCTTCATCGCGCCGAGAAGACCGTTGTAGGCATATTTCTCGATGTAGTCAACAGCTGTAGGATCTCCGGTCAGACGAAGGTATTGTGAACAGTACTTCATCCAAGTCACACCTACGCAAGTCTCCATCATCCTCTTGATGTCCGGGTTGGTCTGCTCCACGGCGGTGTTGCTCCATCCCTCACCGTTGAGCCTTGGCCAGTAAACATCCGAGCCGGCGTTGCCGATGATGGTGATCTCGTTCTCAATCACATCGTTGAAGAAATTGTCAAGGCAGACCTTCCACCTCGGGTCACCGGTCGCGCGGTAATATTCAGCGAGCCCCTCCCACACTGAGGTCATCTCGTAAGCTTTCGGGTAAGGTTTACCGACCTCGTAGAGATGAGTTCCCTCATAGACCTGCTGGAATATGTTGCTGCCTTTGGACGCACCGGTCGTGACTATATATTCAGCGAAATCGAGATATTCCTTCTTGCCGGTGAGGAAGTAAAGCTTCACCATCGGTTCGAGGATTGAAGAGGACTCGATTTTCGTGGAGCTCCAGCCGAGTTCGGTGATGCTCTTCTTAGGAGCCGGGCCGACCTGGTCGATCACACTCTTGGCTTCTTTCTCCAAAGCGGCGAGGACTCTCGGATCCTGCTCTACATCAGTGTAGTACTGAAGCAGACCGAGCATCACGTACTTCCTCTCCCAGATGTCACCGTCACGGTTGCCAGGTTGGTCATCGACAGCGGTGCAACTTATGCTGCCGTTGCTCTTCTCGGTGGCCATAAGCTTGTAAACCAGATTCTTTGTGAGTTCCTTGAGCTTAGGATCGCCATTGTAGCGGTAAAGCAGGGAATTTGTGCGGATGCACTTGCCCGGCATCTCACCGAGGGCGAACTTAGGACGGCCTTTGACGAAGTAGTCGATGACCTTGTTGTAAGGCATCACACCGTTGACCCAGTGGTCGATGGAGTTTTGGATGTCATCGGCGAAGTAGCCGTTGAATGTCACACTTCCGGCCGGAAGCGGCTCGATCACGTCATTTACCTTCTTCAGGTTGCCCTGCGCGAAAGCACCGACAGAAAAGAGCGTTGCAGCGACAGCGAAAACGATTGCATTTTTCATTATTATACCTATTAATATTTTCAAAAGTTCACAAAGGTAACATTTTCCAAACAACTTCCTACATTATAATGGCAAGATAGAGGATTTTTGTTCGTATATTTGTACATAACCCCAATTCAAAATTGGTTTATGGTAAGAATTTTCTGCAAAAACACCGGGACATACAAAGAGTTCCTTGAAGGGACTCCCCTGCTGGACATCGCTCCGGCATTCGAGTTCGACAAACCTTACGACATTCTGGCCGCCAAGGTGAACAATGTGGCTGAGGGGCTAAGGTTCAGGGTTTTCCACAACAGGGACGTGGAGTTTCTGGATTATAGAACGTACATCGGACGCAATTTCTACAGCCGCTCCCTCTGTTTCCTTCTGTACAAGGCCACAAGGGATCTTTTCCCGGAAAGCCGGATGACAATCCGCCGGCCGATCTCCAAAGGCTATTTCTGCTCGGTTTACAAGAACGACGGATCGTTTCTCACGGAAGAGGACGTGGAAGCCATCGGCGCGAGGATGAGGGAACTCGTGAACGAGAATATTCCTTTCAAGCGCAAGGAACTCCAGATCGAGGAAGCCATCAAGATATTCAAGGAATCCGGCGACCTCGACAAGGTGAAGCTGCTTGAGACGTGCGGCGAGGTGTACATCACCTGCTACTCGCTCGGCGATGTGACTGATTATTACTATGATGAATTGGTGCCAAGCACCGGTTACCTCAAGACCTTCGGGGTCAAGCTCTGCCACGGAGGAATATTGCTGCGTGTCCCTGACCGCCATCATCCGGAGGATCTGGCACCGCTTCACGAGCAGCCGAAGACATTCGAGGTGTTCGCCGAGACGCACAAATGGAACTGGATAATGGGACTTTCCAACGTCGG
>CAVKYA010000167.1:3872-5925 GCA_963660255.1 Bacteroidaceae bacterium
ACAACCGATTGCTGCGGCGGATCGTGAGGGATTATCTCAAGGGGGCATTCACGGCCAGGGAGTCGATCGCGAACTGGCCTAACGTACGTAGGGCCGAGGTCAAATGGATATATCCGTTCCAGGAAAACGCCGATGTGCTGTTCAACTCGGCCTACCTCGTGGAGTTCGCCGTGCTACGCACCCACGCCGAGAGGATCCTTGCGACCGTGCCGAAAAACTGTCCGGAGTACAGCGAGGCGCACAGGCTTCTGAAATTCCTGCACTACTTCGTGCCGGTTTCAGACAAGGAAATACCGCCTACATCGCTGCTGCGAGGGTTCATCGGAGGGGGAAGCTATTGATATTTTTACCGGCTGCCGAAACCACGAGTGTATTTTGGAGACAGCGGCCGAGAATGACATTAATATATTCATAAGCAACAATTTAAAACATCTACCAACAAAATGGCGGACGAAAAGATAATATTCTCAATGAACGGTGTGGGGAAGGTTCTCCCGCACAACAACAAGGTTATTCTGAAGGACATCTACCTTTCATTCTTCTACGGGGCCAAGATCGGCATCATCGGTCTGAACGGTTCCGGTAAATCGACCCTGATGAAGATCATCGCCGGTGTGGAGAAATCCTACCGTGGCGAGGTGGTCTGGGCTCCGGGATATTCAGTGGGCTACCTTGAGCAGGAGCCGCAGATGGATCCGGACAAGACCGTACTGGAGGTCGTGCAGGAAGGAGTGCAGGAGGTGATGGATGTGCTCAATGAATATAACGAGATCTCCCTCAAGTTTATGGAGCCGATGGACGACGACCAGATGAACGCTCTGATCGAGCGTCAAGGCGAGTTGTCCGAGAAGATCGAGCATCTTGGAGGCTGGGAGATCGACGCGAAGCTCGAAAGGGCGATGGACGCGCTGAACTGCCCTCCGTCCGACGCCAAGATCTCCACACTTTCCGGTGGTGAGCGCCGCCGTGTGGCTCTCTGCCGTCTGCTGCTCCGCGAACCGGACGTGCTGCTCCTCGACGAGCCTACAAACCACCTCGACACCGAGAGCATCCAGTGGCTTGAGGCGCATCTGAGGCAGTACAAGGGCACCGTCATCGCCGTGACCCACGACCGCTACTTCCTCGACAACGTGGCCGGATGGATTCTTGAGCTTGACAGAGGCGAAGGCATTCCGTGGAAGGGCAACTACAGCTCTTGGCTGGAGCAGAAGACCAAGAGGCTTGAGATGGAGGAGAAGCAGGAGAGCAAGAGGCGCAAGACCCTTCAGCACGAGTTGGAGTGGGTAAGGATGGCTCCTAAGGCACGGCAGGCCAAGCAGAAGGCCCGTCTTGGCGCCTACGAGAAACTGGCCGCCGCCGACTCGAAGGAGAAGGAGGCGAATCTGGAAATATACATTCCGAACGGACCGCGCCTCGGCAACAAGGTCATCGAGTTCAAGGACGTGTCCAAGGCCTACGGGGACAAGGTTCTCTTCGAGCATCTTTCGTTCGCCCTTCCGCCTGCCGGAATCGTGGGTGTGATCGGACCTAACGGAGCCGGCAAGACAACTCTGTTCAGGCTCATAATGGGCATCGAGAAACCTGACACTGGTTCTATCGACATCGGTGAAACCGTGAAGATTTCATACGTTGACCAACAGCACAAGAGCATCGATCCGGACAAGACCGTGTTCGAGACCATAGCCGGGAACTCCGAATGGGTAAGGCTCGGCAACAAGGACATCAACGCCAGAGCCTGGGTGTCCCGGTTCAATTTCAGCGGATCGGATCAGGAGAAGCTCTGCGGTGTGCTTTCCGGAGGTGAGAGAAACAGGCTTCACCTTGCCCTAACCCTCAAGGACGAGGGCAACGTGCTGCTTCTTGACGAGCCGACGAACGACGTGGACGTGAACACTATCCGCGCCCTGGAAGACGGTCTGGAGAACTTCGCCGGATGCGCCGTCGTGATCAGCCACGACCGCTGGTTCCTGGACAGGATCGCCACGCACATCCTCGCCTACGAGGGTGACTCCAACGTGGTGTTCTTCGAGGGCAACTACGCCGAGTACGAGGA
>CAVKYA010000168.1:0-5889 GCA_963660255.1 Bacteroidaceae bacterium
ATTCCGGTATGCTTTCAGGTTAATGCTTGAGCATAGACCTTGGCGGGCAATTATGATGAAGATGTTTTCTAAGTCACTACAATTTACTACCTTTGTCCTTGCTGGTCTTGATGTTGGCAACATTATGCGGATTAGAGGCCGGCAAATGTGGAGCGGGGTAACCCGTTGAAGCAAGGACATATTTATTAATGCAGCATTTGCTATTATTTCGCGTTGAGCTAAAGCGTAGGAAACTTTTAAAGGCATAACAACCGAATAATGGTATTTTGAGGGTTCCGTGAAAGGAAACCTCTATTCTCCTAAATTAGCAATGCTCGCACCCGATTAGGGTGTGGGTATCTTATTAGGGGAAAGAGGTGCCTTCCTACGCTACCTCGCTCAACGCAATAAGAGGCTCACACCTTTCTTGTTGCGTTAAGTCTCTGAATAGGACAGGATAAGGCTTACCAGTGGACAAAGCCGGAACGGTCAGACCTTTCAGAGACAAGTGATTGATAGTAATGCTCTAACACTATCAGTCATTATGGCCGGGAACAATAACCTTAACAAGGCGAAAAGCGCGAAGAAAGATGAGTTCTACACCCAGCTTTCGGACATTGAGAATGAATTAAGACATTACAGGGAACATTTCAAGGGCAAGACAGTCCTTTGCAACTGTGATGACCCAAGAGTCAGCAATTTCTTTCACTATTTCTCCTATAACTTTGAGTTTCTTGGACTTAGGAAACTCATAACGACCTGCTACAAGAATCAGGATATGGATCTGTTCAGCCGAAACGACTGCGAGTCAGCGATCTGGCTTGAATATTTCGGCGACCGGAACGGCGACCGTGTGCCGAGCCCTGAAGAGATTGGAATCCACAGACTCAGAGGCGACGGAGACTTCCGCAGTCCCGAGTGCATAGAACTGCTCAAGGAGGCCGACATTGTCGTCACGAACCCACCTTTCAGCCTCTTTCGTGAATATGTCGCCCAACTCATCGAATATGATAAGAAGTTTATAATCATCGGGCATCAGAATGCATTGAAGTACAAAGAGATATTCCCTCTCATAAAAGAAAACAAACTGTGGTTGGGATTCGGATTCAAGGGTGGAGCCGGGCATTTCATCTCAAATTATGAGGATGTGGCTTCGGCTGGAGACCATCGGGAAGGAATGATCAGAGTGTCGGGAGTGACGTGGTTCACGAATCTCGACATAAAGAAGCGTCACGAGGAACTCATTCTTTATAAGCACTATACTCCTGAAGAATATCCGAAATATGAGAACTATGACGCGATAAACATTAACAGAACCGAGGATATTCCTTGTGACTGGGATGGAGCGATGGGAGTTCCAATTACATTTATGGACAAGTACAATCCGGAACAGTTTGAGATTATTGGAATAGGAATCGCTGGTTTGGGACTTGCGGCAGGAGTAAAACCGTATAAGCCAGAGCATAAGAAGTATCGGAGGGAAGTTCAAAAGTGCGGAGCGGTGGATGGTGATTTATATATGATGAAAGATGGCGAAGTCGTGGTGCCTTATTCCAGAATATTGATTCGTAGAAAACATTAAAGATTAGCTAATTATGAATATAACTCTAAAAGAGATAACTGTCAGGGAGCTGACGAGTGGTTACGTTGACAATGCCGAGGACGGGGTGCGGGGATATTCAGGGCTTCTGGACATCCGTCCGCCGTATCAGCGGGAGTTCGTTTATGGAGAGAAGCAGCGTAACGCTGTGATTGACACCGTGATGAAAGGGTTTCCACTCAACGTGATGTACTGGGCGACGAGGGAGGACGGAACATTCGAGGTCATTGACGGACAGCAGCGGACAATCTCTCTCTGCCAATATGTGAACGGGGATTTCAGCTTTGATTTCCGTGCTTTCCATAATCTACAGAACGATGAGCAGGATAGGCTGTTGAACTACAAGTTGATGATCTACATCTGCACTGGCTCCGACAGCGAGAAACTTCAATGGTTCAAGACCATCAACATCGCCGGAGAGAAACTGACCGATCAGGAACTGCGGAACGCCGTCTATTCCGGCTCCTGGTTGTCCGACGCCAAGCGGTATTTCAGCAAGTCCGGTTGCGCCGCATACGGTTTGGCCGGCAGGTATCTGACCGGTTCCCCAATCCGTCAGGATTACCTTGAGACAGCCCTCCGATGGATCTCCCACGGAAACATAGAGGTCTATATGTCCAAGCATCAGCACGACCAGAATGCCAATGGGTTATGGCTTTATTTCCAGAGAGTTATCGAATGGGTTAAGGTGACGCTGCCGAAATACCGCAAGGAGATGAAAGGCGTTCCGTGGGGTGATCTCTATGAAAAATATTCCACAAGGACGTTCGACACGCAAGTCTTGGAGGAACAGGTGGCCCGGTTGATGATGGACAGCGATGTCAAACGGAAGTCAGGAATATATTCCTACATCTTCGATGGTGATGAGCGTCATCTGGACATCCGCACTTTTGACGACAACACCAAGAGAGAGGTTTACGAGAGGCAGGGCGGGCATTGCGCCAACCCCGATTGTCCGCGTAAGGGTGAAGTGCTCGACATCAGCGAGATGGAGGCCGACCACATCACCCCTTGGAAGGAAGGTGGCCGGACCGTGGCCGACAACTGCCAGATGCTCTGCCGGGACTGCAACCGCCGCAAAGGCGCGAGATAGAGCGTGCGCCCTAATTCGCTGTTAATAAATATATTCGTGGATCCCGCTCTCCCAAATCGCCTGGCGGCTTTTCGTAACTTGCTGTGAATCAGAAGATGGAGTTCCACGCATTGTATTCCGTTCTTTGAGTTGAAGCGTGTTAATAAAGGGGTGGGACGATTGTAAATGTGGCGGATAACGTATTCAAAATCAAGCAGAAGAGAGATTCCCTTTAGCTTGTTCTTACTATAGACGATATATGAAATACTTGATAGATAAACAGTTATTCACCACGCTTCTTTCTTGAGGTGAGACCGTTTTGTGACACTTCGGCGCTTCGACAAGCTCAGCGACCGTAAGCTTGGCAACCGCAATCTCAGTGACCATAAACCTTTGTCTGTGGTTTTCTGGAATACCTTATCGTAGGATTTCTGGGAATCACTTCGCAGAGACGATGTAGTAGCGGCGATTTCACGTGGCGGAAAGAGATGGTGTTCCGGAAATCACTTTTCCGAGATGATGTAGAAGCAGGAGGTGGAGAGGAAGTTGCGGAGGAACGGGATGTGGTCGAGGCCGAGGCGCAGACGGGTCGGGCGGAGATGGAACTTGGCCTTGTAGTGAGGGCTGATCAGCCATAGTTTGCGCTCAACAATCTGGAAACCAGTCTCTTTACATAGGCACTCAAACTTCTCAGGAGTCATCTTCGAGCGCTTGATGCTCAGAAGCTCGTCGATTCTGGCTGAATCTTCCTTGAATATTCTTAAATAGCCTCTGTAAAGGCTGACCGGCAGGAGATGCATAAACGGAACTTTGGAGCAGACACCGCTCCGGCAGATCTGTTGGTGGCCTCCGAACGGCATCTGCCAGGCCGGGAAGCCGAAGAACACGATTCCGTCAGGCTTCAGGAATTTCTTGATGCCGGAGAAGAAGGCCGGTTTGTCCTTCGGTTCGATGTGCTCGATCACATCGTGGATCAGCACGATGTCGAACCTGTCATCGCGAGGGGGCATATTCAGAAAGTTTCCGCTGAGGAACTCTCCCGGCATATTCCTTTTGGCAAAATATTCTTTGGCATTTGCTATCTTGTTGGGTGCCAGGTCGATGCCCGTCACTGAGCACCCTACTTCGGCGAACGGCAGCAGGTTTCCACCCTCGCCGCAGCCGATCTCCAGAACCCGTGTTCCGTTTCCTATATTCTTGAACCTCCGGAGATAGTCAATGTAAAACTCTCTGGAAGTCTGGGCCAACTCCCTGAAATACCGTTCTCTGTCCGTGTGTCGCTCCTGCATTGTGATGTTACGTAATTATAAACCAAAGATAAGCCTTACAAATCAGAAATCCAATCTGCTTTCTGTGATTTCCTTTTTGTCCGGTAAGGTTTTCCGGACAATCTCCAGAATCTCGTCGCCGTATTTGTCGCACTTGGACTTGCCGAAGCCTTTGACACAGAGGAGTTCCTCTCTGGTTGTGGGGGCGAGGTCGGCTATGGCCAGAAGGGTTTTCTGGTGGAGGATTATGTAGGCGGGGACGTTGTCCCGCTGGTATTTCTCACGGCGCCAGTCGATCAGAGTCTGGACTAATTCAGGGTGTAGGCTGCCGGTGTAGGTTGCCGGTTCTTCATTCGGTCCCTGAGCTTGTCGAAGGGCCGACGGTTCGGCAGGCTCACCGTCCGATTGACGGCACGACCGCTCTTCCGGTCTCGATGGTTCGACAGGCTCACCAACCGCACTGGATCGTTGAACTTGTTCCCCAACCATCCGCTGAGTGGACTGCCTGTCCGGTCGCTGAGCCTGCGGGTCGCTGAGCTTGTCGAAGCGCCGAAGCGATTCCGCCGATGCCGAAGCCTTCTCCGGAGTAGAAATCAGTGACCTTACCAACGTCTTTAACGACCGACCATTAGCCAACTCATTGTCCGTCTTTAATTTGTGATACGCCTTCGTGCTGAACCCATCGGTCAGAATCATCCCGTAAAGCGTCATTCGGAACCTTAATTCAGCCAAAAACTCTTCGGCCGCCGACTTGAACGCCTTTTTGACTTCCTTGTCATCTATCTCAATGAGAGCCAGCGGTGCGGCGAACGAAGCCAAAGGTCGAAGTTCTTTGCGGAAATATTCACAAGCCTTGGTGACGCGCTCCCTTAGGAGATGAAAGTCATCCGGCGCGCCGCTGTGGATGGACGCGGCGATGTAGCGGATCTGTTTCTGGAACTTCTGTGCCGTGTCGCTGAGCGAACGGATCCCTGCGAATGTCTTCTGATCATCCTTCCCGGAGGCTTTTGGGCCTTTGGGAGATTCGATTTCACCAATCTGGTCTGACATTCCCGCACCGACCTTGTTGAACCTGCTCGCTTGATCCGGATAAAGATTCGACAGGTTGACCTGATATATTCGGTTAACCCTGTTGTAGAGATAGCGAAGCCGCTGAAGGTCGAAGGCATCGCAGAGAGTCGAGGTGAAATATTCATTAGCCATCGCGGGGAGTTTGAGCTCCGCCGTCTCCGCAGGTTCGCGACTACTTTCGAATGCGGAGACTTCCTCACTGGTGAATGTGCAACGCCGGGTGATCGGGGTGGTCAGGACGATGCCTTCGAGGGTGCGGCAGCGGGAAAGGGCGACATAGACCTGGCCGAACGAGAATGCCGCTCCGGCGTCTATGATGACGTGGTCGAATGTCAGTCCCTGACTCTTGTGAATTGTCACCGCCCAAGCCGGACGCAGAGGAACCTGCTCGAAAGTCCCGTCCACAATTCCCTCAATCTCACCTGTTTCCTCGTTCAGCCCGTAGCGGATGTTCTCCCATTTCTCTGTCGTGACCACTATGCTCTCCCCGGTCTCATCCTTCACGATCAGCTGCGGCTTGACCTTCTCGACCGTCGCGATCTTGCCGTTGTAGTAGCGTGCCTCGCCGGAAGTGTCGTTGCGCACGAACATCACCTGTGCACCCTCTTTCAGCCGCAGCCGGGTCTCGGCCGGATACGCGTTTTCCGGGAATATACCCTCGACCTGCGCATCGAAAGTAGCTTCGCCGGTCTGCAATGCGTTCATCTTCGCCTCATTGACCGAGTCCGCCTGTGCATTGTGGGTTGTGAGACGGATCCAACGCTCGTCCTCCGGCGGCCTGAAATCAGGATTCAACCTCTTATTCAACTTATTCAGAGCGTGTTCACTCGGCATTCCCGACCGCACCTCATTCAAAATGTCAAGGAATATCCTGTCGCTCTGCCGGTGAACCTTCTCCA
>CAVKYA010000169.1:0-5825 GCA_963660255.1 Bacteroidaceae bacterium
CCGAAAGCCTTCAGGGTAGAGGATTTCTCGAAATAATAATCAAACGTCAAGTTTAATAAACATTATAATAACAAATTTTTAATCCTTATGAGAGTTATCAAAACATTTGCTGCCTCGCTGGTGCTGATGCTGGCTTGCCTTACGGCTGCTTTCGCACAGAATCAGAGGGAAGTGTCGGGAAAGGTTCTCGATGCGGCCCAGCAACCTCTTATCGGGGTCGGAGTTCTCGTTGATGGAACAACCAACGGAACGATGACATCCGAAGACGGAACTTTCACGCTTAAGGTGCCGGTCGGGAATGTCACCCTGGAAGTGTCTTCCCTTGGCTATGTCACAAAGAAAGTTTCCGTACCTGCGTCCCAGTCATCAATCACTGTCATCCTTGAAGAGGATGACCTGACTCTGGATGAGACCATCGTAGTCGGTTACGGTACGCAGAAGAAAGTCAACCTTACCGGTGCCGTGACACAGATCGACTCGAAAACACTTGAGAATCGTTCGGCTCACTCTGTGTCCAATATGCTTCAGGGTTCGGTTCCTGGACTTAACGTGAGCACATCGGCCGGTAATCCAGGCTCAAACGGAACATTGAATATTCGTGGATATACATCCATCAACGGCGCGTCTCCGCTTGTACTTATCGATGGCGCCGTGGGTGACATCAACCGCGTCAACCCTAACGATGTCGAGTCAATCTCGATCATCAAGGATGCCGCTGCCGCCGCTGTCTATGGAGCACGTGCCGCCTTCGGTGTGATCCTTGTCACCACGAAGAGCGGTAAGGAATCCGACGGTAAGTCAACGGTTCGCTACAGCGGACGTTTCGGATGGGAGGAGCCTACGACCTCAACGGATTATGAGACAAGCGGTTATTGGTCTGTCGCGACAATCAACAAGTTCCGTATGGCCTCCGAAGGCTCCAACTACGTGCTTTACGATGACTACGATATGCAGCAGCTTCTCGCCCGTGTCAATGACAAGACCGAGAATCCTGATCGTCCTTGGGTTGTCGAGCGTGTCGTGAACGGCAAGAACCAGTGGCGTTACTATGGTAACAATGACTGGTGGCATATGTTGTTCATAGACCAGCATCCTGTACAGCAGCACAACATTTCCCTTTCTGGCGGAAACAAGAGTGTCAAGTACTTCATCTCTGGCGGCTATGATCGTGAGACCGGAATTATGAAGCAGAATCCTGATGTGTTCCAGAAGTATAACCTTCGCTCAAAGCTCACCTTTGACGTGAACAAATACATCAAGTTCAGCAACAACACCTCTTTCTATAGCTCAAATTACAGTTTCATTGGTGTGGATAATGCTGAGAACGCCATCGCCTACAGTGCCGCCCACGCCCTCCCGATCTTCCCTATGACGAACCCGGACGGTTCTTGGGTTTATCGTCCTGCCGATGGAGTTTTCAATGGCTCTTACGCTGTCGCCAACGGCCGTCATATCGCGTTCGGCGAGGCTAATAATAAGAACACAGACAAGAACAATGACTTCGCCAACACATCAGAAGTCACAATCACTCCTTTGAAGGGGCTCTCTGTTGTCGCCAATTTCACCTATAGGCTTCATCAGAGCAGAGGAACCCGCAGGAACACCAAGTACACCTACAGGCAATATCCTGGCGGTGATCTTGAGACTTATGATACAGGCGCCGGCCTTGACAAACTTTCGGAAACGGTCAAGACCTACAACTATTACTCCACGAATATCTTCGCGACCTACCAGCACACTTGGAACGACAAGCACAACTTCCAGATTATGGCCGGTGGAAACTACGAGACCCAGAACCAGAAGAACATCGGCGCGGAGGGGCAGTACCTTATCTCCGAATCTCTGGCGGATCTTGACCTCGTAGGCGCGAACACTGACGGAACCACGGTTATGACAGTTTCCGGTGGCCGTACTGAATATGCCCTCCTCGGATATTTCGGACGTATCAACTATGACTATTGCGGAAAATATCTCTTTGAGCTTTCCGGTCGTTATGACGGTACCTCCCGTTTCGCCGCCGGACACAGATGGGGAATGTTCCCTTCGGGATCCATTGGTTGGCGTATCAGTGAGGAGCCTTTCTTCAGCCCGCTCAAGAACACTGTCAATAATTTGAAACTCAGGGCTTCCTACGGTACATTGGGTAACCAGAACGTAAGCAACTATATCGCTATCCGTACTGTTTCCCTTAACGATTTCAAGTATTACAGTTTCGGTGAGACAAGTTCTGTGGCGAAATATGCAAGCCTTTCCGCTCCTAACTCGTCTGATCTGACCTGGGAGAAGACGATTCACTATAACCTCGGTCTTGATGTGGATATGTTCAAGAGCAGATTGCAGTTCACAGGAGAGGCTTATATCCGTGACACAAAGGATATGCTTACTGAAGGGTATGCTCTTCCTTCACTCTATGGTGCCGATGCTCCAAAGCAGAACACGGCTAACCTTAGAACGAAAGGATTTGAGCTGTCCCTCGCTTGGAAAGACCAGCTGATGATCGCGGGCAAGCCTTTCGGCTACAACGTAAAGGTTATGCTGAGCGACTATGATTCCGAGATCACCAAATACGAAAACAGAGAAAAGACCTTTGCCAAAGATTACTATGTAGGTATGAAGCTTGGCGAGATCTGGGGCTTTGTGGCCGATGATCTGTTCCAGTCCGATGAGGAAGCCGCTGATTACGCTTCAAAAGTGGATTTGTCCTACGTTAACGGTAAGATTCCTGGAGGAATCTGGAAAGCTGGTGACTTGAAATATGTTGACCTTGATGGTGACGGTAAGATTGGCATCGGTGCCAATTCTGTTGACAAGCCGGGAGACCGTAAGATCATCGGTAACTCACTCGCGCGTCTCCAGTATGGCTTCACTGTCGGATTCGACTTCCTTGGCTTTGACGTGTCAGCGTTCTTCCAGGGTACTGGTAACCACTATTGGTATCCAAGCAAATACTCATTCGCGTTCTGGGGACCGTTCTCTCAGCCTATGACATCCTATATGGACAAGAATTTGCTTGATAAGTGCTGGGACTACAACAACACGGATGCTTATTTCCCGCGTGCCGTCGCATACTATGCCTACAACGGAAGCGGTCAGCTTGCCAGAGTCAACACCCGTTATCTCCAGAACATCCGTTATCTGCGTTTCAAGAACCTGTCTGTCGGCTATACCGTTCCAAAGAACATAACCAACAAGATTGGCATCGGTGGTGTGAGGGTATATTTCACGGGTGAGAACATCGCTTATTGGTCACCACTCAAGAAGCATACGACTCATATTGATCCGGAAGCTGCCTTTAACAGAACGGAGAGCTACAACAGAGCTTTCTACCCTTGGCAGAAGTCGTATATGTTCGGTGTTGATATTACCTTCTAATCCGTGTAATTGAAAAGTATTATGAAAAAATATATTGTATTGCTTGCGGCTGCCGCTTTGACATTGACTTCTTGCGAGGATCTCCTCGACAAGTCTCCGCAGTCTAAGTTGAGCCCGGACTCCTATTTTAAGACAGCCACGGATCTGCAGCTCTTTACCAATCCTCTCTACAACAATCTTCTCCCGCAGACCCCGTACAGTGTACAAAGTGACCAGTACATCAATGCGACACCTTCAGCGTTGGTAAAGGGAGGAACCAACAGGCAGGTGCCTAATTCCGGTGGAAGCTGGACCTGGACCGACCTCCGCAGAATCAACACTTGTCTGGACAACATAAAGCTCCAGTGTGAGGATCCTGAGGCCGCCGCGCAGTATTCTGGGCTCTGCAAGTTCTTCAGGGCATATTTCTACTTTGAGAAAGTCCGCAAGTTCGGCGACGTTCCGTGGCTTGACCACGAGCCAGGGACAAACGACGAGGCCCTTTACGCTCCCCGTGATTCACGTGAGGTCATTATGACCCATATGATCGAGGACATCGACGAGGCCATCGCTAACCTTCCGTCATCCTACGGCTCTCATAACTTCAGAGCCACAAGGTGGGCCGCGCTTGCTCTCAAGGCACGTTTCTGCCTCTATGAGGGAACCTATAGGAAATACCACAATATCTCCTATCCGGAGCACGACTACAAGTACTATCTCCAGCTCTCCTATCAGGCCGCTGACGAGATTATGAAGGACGGTCCGTTCAAGCTTTATTCAACCGGTAACCCGGATCTTGACTACACGGTACTGTTCTCTGAATATGACGAGTGCACGGACGAGTATATCCTCTCCATCAACTTTGACTATGGTACACAGCTTTGCCATAACGCCACTGCGATGGCACTGATGAACAGTATGGGACGTAACAGCCTTACCAAGAAGTTTGTGGATGCGTACCTGATGAAGGATGGCACGAGATTCACTGACAAGGAAGGCTGGCAGACGATGCAGTTCCTTGAAGAGGTCGCCGACCGTGATCCTCGCCTTGGCCAGACTGTCAGAATCCCTGGATATTCCAGAGTCACTGAGGAAGGCGGTGTCTATAAATATTCCGCCACGAAACTCGGAGTGGATCCTATGGCTACGCTCACAGGTTTCCAGATGGCTAAGTTCCTTATGCCGGACAATAACCTTGCCGATGACAAATTCGACCAGTCTTACAATGATCTTTGCGTATTCAGACTTGGTGAGGTTTACCTGAACTACGCCGAGGCCAAGGCTGAGGCAGAGGAAATCAATCAAGATGACATAGACAGATCCATCAACCTGCTCCGTGCCCGTGTTGGTATGCCTGGTCTTGATGTCGCGGCAGCCAACGCCAATCCTGATCCTTATCTCAGAACCGAGCAGTTCTATCCGAATGTTGAAGGAAACAACGCCGGTATCATCCTTGAGATCCGCCGTGAAAGAGCCGTCGAGCTTGCTCAGGAAGGCTTCCGCTACGATGACCTGATGAGATGGAAGGTCGGTCATCTGCTCGCTCAGCCATATTATGGAATATATTTCCCAGGCCCTGGTGTCTATGACATCGACGGCGATGGCAAGAATGATTATTGCCTCTACACTGGAGACACGAAGCCGAGTACAAGTACAGCTACTCTTGTCTTGAAGATCGGAACGGATATATTCCTTAGTGAAGGTGACCACGGATGTGCCATTCCTCATCACGGGGTTGTCTTTAGTTTCGATCCGGAGAGGGATTACCTCTATCCTATTCCTATTGATGATCGTACTTTGAACCCTAATCTCACTCAGAACCCTGGTTGGGATGATGGTCTTGATTTCTAATTTATTGATTATTATGAAATTCCTTAAATATTTTTTATTGCCGATCGTCTCTGCCGCCGCGATGTTCTCATCTTGCGTCTCAGAGGAGAGTGGAGAATCCAAGGCGATTCTTCCAGGTGATTCACAGATAACCGTACCGGCAGTCGCGACCAACAAGACAATAACCATCTACGCTGATGGCACTTGGGTCGCTGATGTCACCGACACTTGGCTTTCAATCGAACCTACCAGCGGCAAGGGCACGGTTGATGTGACCTTGAGTGTTGACGCGAACCTTTCTGACGCTGAGCGTGAGGCTAAGATCATTGTGAAGGGAGCGTCAACCCTGGCTGATGTAGAGATAGGTGTCAAGCAGAAAATGGACAGGTTCAAAGAAGTGTCCGCCAAGACAGTCTCTGAGGCTCTGTCCCTGAAGGAAGGCGATCTCGCCAAGCTTTCGGAATGCCAGGTGGTCGCGTTGAACAAGAGCGGATTTGTAGTTAGTGACGGAACAAGCAATCTGTATGTTGTCGGTAGTGACGAGACCCTTTCCCTTGGGTGCAGACTTACTCTGACAGGTGATATGGTCGCTTTCAACAACCTTCTTGCCCTTCAGTTGGAGGATGCCTTCTTCGCTTCAGAAG
>CAVKYA010000170.1:0-3387 GCA_963660255.1 Bacteroidaceae bacterium
GTCTGTTCGTGCAGTTCACACGTGTCGAACTCGGCAAGCAGAACACCGAGGCTCATATGCAGAACCGCAAGCTGATTGCCGAATGGTGCTACGAGAAGGGTGCCGCCCGTGGAATAATCGAGAAGAAAATGCGTGACGGCAAGACCTATTTTGTCGTGAATGACTACGAGGCTCTCCGCGGCCTGTTCGCCGAGCTTCTGGCAGAGATCCAGAGAATCAAGTCAGAGGGTGACTACGCCGCCGGAAAGAATCTCGTGGAGACCTACGCTGTCAACATCGATCCGCAGCTCCACAAGGAGGTTCTGGAAAGATACGCCGCGCTGAACCTCAAGCCTTACGGTGGTTTCGTCAATCCGGACATCGTTCCTGTCGAGAAGGACAGCAAGATTGTGGACTACAAGATCGAGTACGTTGACAACTACCTCCAGCAGCAGCTTGACTACGGCAAGAAGTACCGTACGCTTTAAGTGACTCAAACAGAACGAATATTACAGGACTATTCCTCGTACCTGAAGATCGAGCGTGCGATGTCACCCAACACGGTGGCATCGTACTCTTCTGATGTGAGGAAGTTTTTCACCGCCGTGAAAGTGCCTCCTTCCGAAGTGGCCACGAAGGACATAAGTGACTATCTATCGTCATTGGACGGACTTTCCAAACGCTCGCAGGCCAGGCTCTTGAGCTCCCTGTGCTCTTTCTTTGACTGGCAGGTCCTTGAAGGTGACCGTAAGGAGAATCCCTGCGATCCCATAGAGCCACCGAAGAAAGGCCGCTATCTTCCGTCCGTGCTTTCCGTTGAGGAGGTTGGGGCCATTATGGATTCAGTGGATCTGTCCTCCTGGACCGGCAGACGTGACCGTGCGATTCTGGAGGTCCTTTACGGATGCGGACTCCGTGTCTCTGAGGCGGTGGGGCTCAGAATCTCATACGTCTATCTGGATGAGGGGTTTGTCCGTGTGGTCGGCAAAGGCAACAAGGAAAGGATTGTGCCGATGGGGGAGATGGCTGCCGCGGCTATCCGGAATTACCTGGACGTAAGACCTGATCCGTATGGCCCGGAGTTCGATGACCTCCTGTTTCTGAACCGCTTCGGCAAGTCCCTCAGCCGCGTCTCGATGTTCAATATCGTCAAACGGCAGGCGATGCTTGCCGGAATCCACAAGGAAATCTCTCCGCACACATTCCGCCACTCCTTCGCCACCCATCTCATCGAGAACGGAGCCGACCTCCGTGTCGTCCAGGATATGCTTGGCCACGAAAGCGTCACGACCACAGAGATTTACACTCACATCGACAGCTCCACTTGGCAGCGGTCCATCCTCTCGCACCATCCGAGAAAATGAGTTGTTTTCTCGCCTGATGGAATATTCCGGACGAATGAATATGTTGCCGAAGGAAATCCTTATTGGATGAAGAATTGCATCAAAGTGTTTTTTTGCTTATATTTGGCAATCGTAATACAAGGCAATAACATTTAAAACTTATAGAAATGGCTTACAAAATCATTGACATTCAGGGTATAGGCCCTGCATACGCGGAGAAACTCATCGCCGCTGGCGTTGAGACTGTCGATCAGCTTCTTGAGGTAGGCAAGACCGCAAAGGGACGCAAGGAACTTGAGGAGAAGACCGGCATTTCCGGCAAGTTCATCCTCACTTGGGTGAATCACGCTGATCTTTTCAGAATCAAGGGTGTAGGCCCTCAGTTCGCCGAGCTTCTTGAGGCCTCCGGTGTTGACACCGTGAAGGAATTCGGCCACAGGGTAGCCGCCAATCTCGTCGCCAAGATGCAGGAAGTCAACGAGCAGAAGCATCTCACCAAGGTCGTTCCGACCGAGGCTCAGGTTCAGGCAATGATCGACCAGGCCAAGGAACTCCCAGGCGTTGTGACTTACTAGAATCAAGGATTACATAATGTCAAATATTGTTCGGCGCAACTTTCCCGTTCAAGGGATGGGATGCGCCGCTTGCGTTGCAAGGGTTCAGAATACGATAAAGAGCCAGAGCGGAGTGTCAGACTGCAATGTCAGTCTGGCTTCCAATTCGGCTCAGGTGGATTATGACCCAAAGGTCATCACTTCGGCGGACATCCGTAAGGCCGTCCAGGAGGCAGGGTATGATCTCATCATTGTGAACGACGGCGAGTCGGAGGACGAGGCCGATGAAGAGGCCGACCGGCGGCGGGAGGATGCTTACCGGGCACTCAAGAGAGAAGCCTTCGTGGCCATATTCCTGTCGCTTCTCCTTATGCTCGTCGGGAGGGGATTCGAGGATTTCCCGTTCAAGGGCTATGTGCTGTGGAGCCTCGCGACTCCAGCGCTTTTCTGGTGCGGGCGTCGTTTTATTGTCTCCGCTTGGAAACAGGCGAGACATCTTGGAGCCGGGATGGACACTTTGGTCGCCCTATCGACGTTGATCTCCTATTTTTTCAGTGTCTTCAATCTGTTGTTTCCGCAGGTCTGGACTTCGAGAGGCCTGACTCCGCATCTTTACTTTGAGTCCTCCGCGATGATCGTGGCGTTCATCCTTGTCGGCAGGGTGTTGGAGGAAAAGGCCAAGCGGGGAACCACGGCTTCGATCCGTGAGTTGATAGGCCTCCAACCTAAATCTGTTTCTCTTAGTCCTGGAGATGTCTTCACGGTCAAGCCTGGGGATAGAATTCCGGCTGACGGAACCGTGCTTGATGGTGAGTCCTATGTGGATGAGTCGATGCTGACCGGTGAGCCTGTGCCGAACCATAAATCGGTGGATGACAAGGTCTTCGCCGGGACCATCAACCAGAAAGGTTCGTTTGAGGTAAAGGCCGAGAAGGTCGGCAAGGACACGATGCTCTCCTCGATCATAAGGATGGTGAAGGACGCTCAAGGCAGCAAGGCCAAGATACAGAACACGGTTGACAAAGTCGCCGCCGTCTTCGTGCCGGTGATCATCGCGGTTTCTGTCGTAACCTTGATTTGCTGGATCATTCTCGATCCGTCCGACGGACTGACCAGAGGCTTGATGGCTATGGTCACGGTGCTCGTGATAGCCTGTCCGTGCTCGCTTGGTCTTGCCACTCCGACGGCTTTGACGGTGGGCATCGGAACCGGTGCCAGACACGGGATCCTTATCAAGGACGTGGATTCGCTTCAGGTTGCGGAAAAGATTGACACTGTGGTGCTTGATAAGACGGGCACCATCACGGAAGGACATCCTCGGGTAGTTGCGGAAAGGTGGCCTGAGCGTCGTGACGAAGGAATATTACTGGCGATGGAGCTGAGGTCGGAGCATCCACTTGCCGCCGCCGTCGTGGCTCACATTCATTCAATGAATATGTCCGCACAGGCCGTCGCATTGGACAGTTTCGAGGCGGTTCCCGGCGCCGGAATCAAAGCGAAGGTAGGAGATG
>CAVKYA010000170.1:3662-5815 GCA_963660255.1 Bacteroidaceae bacterium
GACAAGGCCATATTCATAAAAAGACTTCAGGAAGAGGGGCATCGTGTGGCGATGGTCGGTGACGGGATCAACGACAGCGCTGCTTTGGCTCAGGCTGACCTTAGTGTGGCTATGGGCAAAGGCAGTGATGTCGCCATCGACACGGCTATGGTCACCATTGTCTCTTCCGAGTTGACAAAACTTCCGCAGATGATCGCCCTTTCCCGCCGTACAGTCAGAATCATCAGTCAGAATCTTTTCTGGGCTTTCTTCTACAACGTCCTTGCCGTCCCGGTCGCCGCCGGAGTCCTGTACCCGATCAACGGTTTCCTCCTGAACCCGATGATCGCCGCCGCCTGTATGGCCCTCAGCTCCATCTGCGTCGTCACCAACTCCCTCCGTCTCCGGCGTTTCACATAAGATATTCCGACATATCCTTTCCCGCGAGCAGCCCCTCACGAATCTCGGTGGAGGAGATGTCCACGATCGGCGCGTCGATGACCTCGATGTTGTACGAGCGCAGAAGCGTTTCCTCCAAACTTCTCATCCCGTCAGGAACAATCTCTTCTGAATCAAGAACGTACGGGGCGGGAAAATCCTTGCACTCCTCAATCAGCCGGCTCTTGATGCTGTCCACGTCAAATCCCTTGCGCGGATAGACCGTCACGCCATATTCAGAGAGAATCCTCTGGAAATCCCTCCAGCGGCGGATGCTCTGCAGATTGTCCGCCCCGATCACAAGGGTGAAATCGTTGTCCGGTTCACGCTGCTTCAACGCGTCCAAAGTCCTGATCGTGTAGTGCGGCGGATCCATCTTGAGTTCGATGTCGTCCACCCAGACGTGCAACTCCGGGTGACGCTTGACCGCAGCCACGGCGGCCTCGTACCGGCTCTCTCCGGAATCCGCGCTGATCGAATCCTTCAAAGGATTCTTCGGAGACACGACGAGATATACCCAGTCATATTCCTTCTCCCTTGTAAGGTACTCCATTATGGCCTGATGGCCGATGTGCAGGGGATTGAAAGACCCCGAGTAAACGGCTATCTTCACGGAACGCTTAGATGAAAGTTGAGTAGTTCAGTTTCCCGTCGTCAAGAAAGTCCTCGACAACCTTCTCGGACTCGGCGAAGGCGGTCTTGAGGTCATCGTTGACAAGCACATAGTCGAATTTCGGAGCGTAGGTCATCTCCTCGGCGGCCTTGGCGACACGCTCCTCGATGGCCTCCGGAGAGTCCGTGCCCCTTTTGACGAGCCTTTCCTTGAGAGCCTCCACTGACGGAGCCTGAACGAAGATGGACAGAGCCTTGTCCCCGAAATATTTCTTGAGGTTCACCCCACCTTTCACATCGACATCGAATATGATGGTGTGCCCGGCGGCCCAGATCCTTTCAACCTCCGACTTGAGGGTACCGTAGAAGTGATCCTCGTAAACCTCTTCATATTCAACGAAAGAGTCTTTGGCAATCAACTCGCGGAACCTCTCGGGAGTCACGAAATAATACTCCTTGCCGTCCTGTTCCGTGCCGCGCGGCGCCCTTGAGGTGGCCGAGATCGAGAACTCCATCTGATCCTTGTATATTCCAAGAATATGGTTCACTATAGTGCTCTTGCCGGACCCCGACGGGGCGGAGAAAATCAGTACTCTGTTGCTCATAATGTCCGTTTTGATGTTTTCAATCACTTGCAAAGGTATCATTTTTTACTGAAAGTACAGGCTTCTAAATCGTTCTTTTCATGAAAAATGCTTATTTTTGTGGCCGCAGTCCCAGAACTGCCTAAACATTCAGATTTTGGCAAGGAAAAAACAGAACGCATCGGCACCTGATCCGGATTATCTCAAAAAGCGCAGAGCCTCGCTCCGGCGCACGCACAGGCAGGTCATCTACTTGAACGACAAAGAATTGGCCGCCGTTCAGGAATATTGCGCCCGTTTCGGCATCAAGGAGCGTTCCACCCTCTTCCGCGAGGCCGCGATGGCCAGAATCCTCGCCCAACTCGACGACAGTCATCCGACCCTCTTCTAAGTCGTTATTTGTAACTAATTGTAAGTGAATATATTCCTGTGGGACCTACCGCCGGGCGGATTGGGCGTCAAGGCTCGCGGTGCGGTAGGCGGAAGGGAGCTGGCCGTAGTACTTGAGGAAATAGCGGCCGAAGAAGGACTGGTTGGGGA
>CAVKYA010000171.1:0-5795 GCA_963660255.1 Bacteroidaceae bacterium
TGTCTGCAAAATTACAAATATTATATTGCATTTCATAAATCAATTTTCTAACTTTGTCAAGAATTGACGTATAGTCTTTTCGCCATAAGAAAAACATAAAAACTAAGAATAATGAACAAGACACTGAAAACGATCCTTTGCATCGTGCTGGCGCTTTGCGCAATCCTTTTGGTCTACAAGATCTATGACGGCATTATGGAGCCGGTGAGATTCAACAAGGAGGTTGAGGCCAGAAAGAAAGTCGCTGTCCAGAGACTGAAGGACATCCGTGACCTTCAGGTTGCCTTCAAGAGCGTGAACGAGAAGTTCACAGCTTCGTTCGACACCCTCAAGCAGTTCTACAACAACGGTCAGATGGTTGTCCTTATGCAGGTCGGCTCAAAGGATGACTCCCTCGCTGTGGCTCATACCAACGAGGTGAAGAAGTCTCACAAGGGCATAACTGACGAGGGCCTTTACAAACTCTATCAGGAAGGTGACAAGAACCTTGTGTTCTCGATCCAGAACAAGATCGCCGTGAAGGACACCCTGTTCCGCGGAAGACCTGATTTCGACATCAACAAGATAGATGATATTCCTTTCGCCACCGAAGGCGAGACCGTGGCCGCTGTCACGAAGATCGGGATGGACGCCATCGTGAAGAAGGTTTCCGGCGTGAACGTCCCTCTATTCGAGGCCAAGATGCCTTGGAAGTCCGTCCTTAACGGCCTTAACCATCAGCTGGTCGTTAATCTTGTCGCCGAGTGCGAGGATCAGGGCCGCTATGAGGGTCTGATGGTCGGAAGCGTCACCGCTCCTAACAACAACGTCGGTAACTGGGAGTAACGCTTACCGCGCGGATGGACTGGAATCCACAGAAAATGACAACCGGAATATCCATTCAAGTCTGCTTGAATGGATATTCTTTTAAGGTGGTTGATGGTGGCTTGTCTATGGAGTCCGGGTGGCGTGCCGCCGACACCGTTTTCACCGCTCCGGAGCTTCAGAGGAGATATCCGATGGTGGAAGTGTCGCTGCTGACTCCGAAGGTGGCGTTGGTGCCGACGGCTTTCTTTGAGGAAGGCAAGGAGCGCGAGGCTCTGGCCGAGACTGTGGTACTTGGCGATGATGACGAGGTTGGGCACATCAGCCTTCCGGAATATGCTGCGGAGCTTGTATATTCCCTTTCCATAGGCGAGATGCTGTCCCGCACGATCTCTCAGGCGGTGCTTGACGAAGAAGGGAAGGCAGCGCGGATCCTTCCGGAGATGTATTTCATCCTTAAAGACCTTCAAAATGTGGATGAATATAACCGGATCGTCGCCTCGTATGCCGCCGGCTACCTTCATCTTGGAATATCCCAAGGGCGGAACCTGCTTTTGGCCAACGTGTTCCGTGCCGCTGATTTCACCACGGCGGAATATTTCCTGTTTATGGCCGTGCGTAAGCTCCAGCTCAATCCGGAAGTCTCGTCCGTGTATTTCCGCACTCCGCTTAAAGAGGAGGAAATGATGTCCCTTTACCGTTATTTCAAATCAGTGGAAAGGTTATGAGGATCATAGGAGGACGACTTCGCGGAAAGATAATCAATCCGCCGGCCGGCTACAAGGCCCGCCCTACAACTGACTTTGCCCGTGAAGGCCTTTTCAATGTGCTTGGCAATGAATATGAATTCGAGGATCTGAAGGTCCTGGATCTATTCGGGGGGACGGGAGCGATAGCTTTCGAGTTTGCGTCGAGGGGAGCGTCCAGAGTCTGGTCGGTTGAGATGGCGAGGGAGAACGCGTCGTTCATCAAGACCGAGGCCAAACGGCTGGGGCTTGACAATGTCACGATGGTCAGGGACAACGTCTTTGATTTTCTGACAATCTGCCGCGAGAAGTTCGACATTGTCTTCGCCGATCCGCCCTATGCCTTGGAGGGTCTGGAGACCATTCCGGACAAGGTGTTCTCCGCGGACATCCTTCATCCGGGATGCTATTTGATTCTTGAGCACGGTGACGAGCACTCATTCACTGAGCACCCGTATTTCCTGAAAGAGAAGAGATACGGCCGTGTTCATTTCTCATTTTTCAGCAAAGAAGTGGAACAACAATAAAACTGACAACGATGTACGACTCGAAAAACGGGCTTTGGATAGCCCATAGCGCAGACGGTCCTATATCCATTATAGGAAAGATGGCGAATAGGCACGGACTTATCGCAGGAGCCACAGGTACGGGAAAAACCGTCACCCTTCAGGTTATGGCAGAGACATTCTGCCAGGCCGGAGTGCCTTGCTTTATGGCGGATATGAAAGGGGATCTTTCGGGAATATCCCAACCTGGCCGTCTAAGCGGATTCATCGAGAAGAGAATGGCCGAGTTCGGGATGGAGAATCCTCAGTTCCAAAGCTGTCCTGTCCGTTTCTATGATGTGTTCGGACAGCAGGGACATCCGCTCAGATGTACCGTCTCGCAGATGGGACCTCAGCTTCTGAGCCGTATCCTCGGACTTAACGACACTCAGGAAGGCGTGCTGAACATCGTGTTCAGGATCGCTGATGAGAGAGGACTTCTCATCCTTGACATCAAGGATCTGCGCTCGATGCTGAATTTCGCCCTTGAGCACGCGTCGGAATATTCATCGACATACGGCAACATCGCGTCCGCTTCGGTCGGGGCGATCCAAAGATCGATCCTTGCCCTTGAGAGCGATGGTGCTGATCTGTTTTTCGGGGAGCCGTCCTTTGATATTCAAGACCTTCTGGCCTGTGAGGGCGGCAAGGGTGTGATGAATGTCCTGGCGGCCGACAAGCTGATGCTTAAGCCGAAGCTATATTCAACGTTCCTGCTTTGGCTGCTTTCCGAGCTTTACGTCACGCTTCCGGAGGTCGGAGATCTGGATCTTCCGAAACTGGTGTTCTTCTTCGACGAGGCCCATATGCTGTTTGACGACACTCCGAAGGCTTTGGCCGACAAGATCGAGCAGGTGGTGAGGCTCATACGAAGCAAGGGTGTGGGAGTCTATTTCGTGACCCAAAGCCCGACCGACATCCCTGAAAGCATTCTTGGTCAGCTTGGAAACCGTGTGCAGCACGCTCTCAGGGCGTTCACTCCTAAGGATCAGAAAGCCGTCAAGGTGGCTGCGGAGACTTTCAGGGCAAATCCGGCGTTCGACACTTCAGAGACAATTATGAACCTTGGAACTGGAGAGGCTCTCGTATCTTTCCTTGAGGCAGGCGGATCTCCGGGTGTGGTTCAGAAGGCGAAGATCCTGTTCCCTTTGAGCCAGATCGGAGCGATAGACGAATCCGAAAGAGGCCGTCTCATCAAGTCTTCCAGGATATTCGGGAAATACGACACCCCGATAGACCGTGAAAGCGCATTCGAGGTGCTTCTTGCGCAGAAGCAGGAAGAGGAAAAGGCTGCCGCCGAGGCCAAGGAGGTGGAGAGCAGGCAGAATAAGAACGGCAACGGGTTGTTCGGAAAGCTTGCCAAGGCTGTTGTCACGGCTGTGACCGCATCTGTGGCTGCTTCTGTCGGGACCGCTGTCTCCAACAAGGTGACGGGCAAGAAGACCAAGAAGGGTAGCGGCACGTCAAAGGTGGTGAAGAACACTACCTCAGCCGTCACCCGCACGGTAACGAGAGAGCTTACCCGCTCGATTTTAGGCAACCTGATTAAATGACACAAAACGAATAATGACAATGAAAACACGATTTTACTCTGTTCTTGCGGCTGTGATGGCATTCGCCGTTCCGATGGCTGCCCAGTCCTGGGCTCCAGCCGGTGATCACATCCGCACACCTTGGGCCGAGGAGGTATCTCCTGCCAACGCTCATCCGGAATATCCGCGCCCTCAGATGGTCCGTCCCGAGTGGAAGTCGCTCAACGGCCTGTGGGAATATTCAATAACCTCAAAAGACAGCGCGCAGCCTGAAAAGTTTGACGGGAATATTCTCGTGCCGTTCGCCGTGGAGTCTTCGCTTTCCGGTGTCGGACGCACGCTGACTCCGGAGGACGCTCTTTGGTACAAGACGACATTCAAGGTGCCTTCCGCCTGGAAAGGCAAGAGACTGATGCTTAACTTTGAGGCGGTTGACTGGCAGGCTGACGTGTATGTCAATGATGTGCAGGTCGGCAGGCACACAGGCGGTTACACCCACTTCTCATTCGATGTAACTCCTTACCTTAAGAATGGAGAGAACAAGCTTGCTGTCAGAGTGCTTGACGCTACCGACAATGATTTCCAGCCTCGCGGAAAGCAGGTTAAGAACCCTAAGGGAATATGGTACACGGCGGTTTCGGGAATATGGCAGAGCGTCTGGATCGAGCCGGTCGCAAAGGCGCATATCGCTGACTATTACGCTGTTTCTGACATCAAGGCCGGTACCGTGGATGTCTCCGTGTCTGCTGAGGGTGTTCAGGAGGGTGACATCGTTAAGGTGGCTCTCCTTGAAGGTGGCATCGGTTATTCGACGGAGAACGCTTCGTCCAAGGTTCTTGCCCAGGGTATGACAGTTCCTGGCGGCACAGTGACGCTTCCTGTCAAGGATGCCAAGCTTTGGTCTCCAGATTCTCCTTATCTGTATGGTCTTAAGGTGTCGGTCGTACGCGGCGGAAAGACCATTGACTCTGTCGATGGCTACACAGCTATGCGTGAGGTGTCTCTTTATGTGAAGAACAAGAACACGAAACTTATGGGACTCAACGGCCAGCCGTTGTTCCAGTTCGGTCCTCTTGATCAGGGCTGGTGGCCGGACGGACTTTACACAGCTCCGACCGACGAGGCTCTGAAATATGATATTCAGAAGACCAAGGACTTCGGGTTCAATATGATCCGCAAGCACATCAAGGTTGAGCCGTCCCGCTGGTTCTACTATTGCGACCAGCTGGGAATGCTCGTTTGGCAGGATATGCCTTGCTTCGGCTCCAACAATCTCAACAAGTGGGGGATTCATAATTACAATGAAGGCACGGATTTCCCTGCCACACCTCAGGCCAAGGCCAATTATTATAAGGAATGGTCCGAGATCATCGCTCAGGTCAAGAAATTCCCTTGCGTCGTGGTATGGGTTCCGTTCAACGAGGCTTGGAGCCAGTTCGACACCAAGACCGCTGTCGAGTTCACAAGGGCCTTGGATCCTACAAGGCTCATCAATATGTCCTCCGGCGGCAACTGGGAGCCAGATTGCGGTGACATTATGGACAACCACCATTATCCTTATCCGGCAATGTACCTTTGGGAGACGAAGATGGCTAATGTCGTAGGTGAATATGGTGGCATAGGCCTTCCGCTGGAAGGTCATCTGTGGCAGCCTGACCGCAACTGGGGATATGTTCAGTACAAGAACGGTGACGAGGTCTTGGCTGAGTACGAAAATTTCGCCGGGCACCTTATCCTTTTGGTCAAGCAGGGAGTCTGCGGCGCCGTCTATACCCAGACGACTGATGTCGAGGGTGAGGTCAACGGTCTTATGACCTACGACCGCAAGGTCATCAAACTGGATGAAAAGAAACTTCGTGAGATAAACACTAAGGTAATCAAGTCAATGCCTATAAAATAATTAACGAATAGAAACAAAATGGAAAATCTTTTTGACATCAAAGGGAAAGTGGTTGTGATGACCGGAGCCTGCGGGGTTCTCGGCGCGACTATCGTGAAATATTTCGCCGCACAGGGCGCTAAGGTCGCTCTTCTGGATCTTGACAGAGCGACAGAAAAAGGTGAGGCCATCGTGGCCGAGATCAAGGCCGATGGTGGCGAGGCTTGCTTCCTCCCTACCAATGTGCTTGACAAGGAGACTCTTGAGGCCAACTGCAAGGAGATCGTGG
>CAVKYA010000172.1:0-5788 GCA_963660255.1 Bacteroidaceae bacterium
GGAATATCCAATGAGGATGTGGCCCGTGTGGCTCCTATAGATGAAGACGGTGGTAAGCACGCCTCAAAGGAACTCGTGCAGGCGGTCATCTCGATGAGGCTTGTGAAGGAACAGTGTGAGATCGAGCAGATCGACGATGCCGGTGCCCTTGGCCAGAGGATGCACACAGTTGCCCGTGAGAGCGTCAAGGTCGGAATCATCGAGCAGGAAATTGTCGGCAAAATGGAGGGCGTGACCCTCAGCGAGGGCTGGGGCGTGTCATTCGCCACCATCCTTACACAGCACGGCGAGACCCTGCACAACCATCTGCACGACAAGGTCATCGAGCCGGGCAAGCTGATGGTGATCGATGCCGGTGCCGAGAACAATATGCACTACGCTTCGGATTTCACCCGTACCCTGCCTACCAGCGGCAAGTTCACCCAGAAGCAGAGAGACATCTACCAGATTGTGTGCGACTGCAACGAGCTGGCGTTCAAGCTGACAAAGCCGGGAGTGGCCTACAGGGACGTTCATCTGGCCGTCGCCAAGCTGATGCTTGAGGACCTGCGCTCGCTGGACATCGTGCGCGGCAATCTGGACAATATGCTCCACGAAGGCATCGCAGGACTGTTCCAGCCGCACGGACTCGGCCATAATATGGGTCTTGACGTTCACGATATGGAAGACCTCGGCGAGGATCTCGTCGGTTACGATCCTGATCAGAAGCGTTCGACACAGCTTGGTCTCGGAAGCCTCAGAATGGCCCGCAAGCTTGTTCCGGGCAATATCATCACAGATGAGCCGGGAATATACTTCATCCCCACCCTCATCGAGAAATGGAAGAGCGAGAAGCGTGACAAGGGTTTTGTGAACTACTACAAACTGGAACACGACTATCTCGACTTCGGAGGAATCCGTCTTGAGGACGATGTGCTCGTGACCGAGGACGGCGCGCGCCGCACAGGCCCGAACCGTCTCCCGATCCAGCCTGACGATGTCGAGGCCGCTATGGCTTAGGAATATATTCGTGAATATTCAATGAGCGTTTTAGTCATCATTCTTGCCGTGCTGGCAGGCGTGGTCGGCATCATCGGGAGTGTTGTTCCCGCCTTGCCCGGTCCTCCTGTCAGCTGGGTCGGGCTGATGATTCTTTATTTCTGGGGCAAAGGCACGAACGGGGCCGGAGACCCTATGTCGTTGACATTCCTGCTGGTGTGGCTGGGAATCACTGTGGCTGTGACGGTCATCGATTACATCGTGCCGTCCTGGTTCACCAAAGTCACGGGCGGAACGAAGGCCGCAGGCCGGGGAGCTATGGCAGGGATGCTTGTCGGTCTCTTCATTCCTCCGGTCGGGATCATTCTCGGCACCCTTCTCGGAGCCTTTCTCGCCGAGTTGATTTTCGCTGACAAGAACGGCTGGGAGTCCGCCAAATCAGCGCTCGGAGCCTTGATGGGATTCCTCTGCGGGACCGGCATCAAGCTGATTGCCAGCGGAATGATGATGTATTACATAGTAGTGTATCTTACTTGAATATGGAAGAGAAATATTCACGTTTCCTTGAGGAAGTGGGGAAATTCGTACCCCAAAACGCGATCTATACAGATGAGTTGAGGCGTTTCGCCTGGGGTACGGACGCAGGCTTCTACAGGCTTGTGCCGAAGATTGTCATCCGTGCGTCCGACGAGAAGGAGATTTCGAAGCTTCTTGGGGCGGCATCGAAGTTTGATGTCCCGGTTACTTTCCGTGCCGCCGGAACCAGCCTTTCCGGCCAGTCCGTCAGCGATTCCGTGCTGATCGTCACAGGAAAGAATTGGGAACGGTACAAAGTTTCCGAGGATGCTTCAGAGATCACCCTTGAGCCGGGAATCGTAGGCGCAAGGGTAAACGCCATCCTGAAACCTTACGGTCGGAAATTCGGCCCTGATCCGGCCTCCATCGGAAGTTGTATGGTGGGCGGAATCGTGATGAACAACGCTTCCGGAATGAGCTGCGGAACCCACGCCAACAGTGACAAGGAGCTGGAAAGCGTGCGGATGGTTTTCGCTGACGGAACGGTACTGGATACCGGTGACGAGGATTCCCGAAACGCTTTCCGTGCATCTCATCCGGAATTCATTCGGAAGATAGAGGACCTGAGGGACGAAATACGCTCCGATAAGGAACTGTCCGACCGCATAAGGTACAAATATTCAATAAAGAACGTCACCGGACTCAATATATTCCCATTCATTAGGTTCCAGGATCCGTTCGACATCATCGCGCATCTGCTGGTCGGTTCCGAGGGCACGCTGGCGTTTTTGAGTCAGGTTACGATGAAGACCCTGCCATTGCCGGCCAAAGACGCTTCGGCGATGGTCTATTTCGGGACAATAAGGGAGGCGGCGGAGGCTGTCGTGGCCCTCAAGAAAGAGATAGCTCCGGCAGTTTTGGATGCCGCCGAACTGCTTGACAAACGGTCACTTGCCTCTGTCAATGACCCGATGCTTGATGAATATCCCGACAAGGATCTGACCGCTCTCCTGCTTCGTGTCACGGGTGTTGACCAGTCAGACTTGGATTCCAACATCGGGAAACTCTCCGATGTGCTGCACCAGTTCGGAGTCTTGAATGATGCCAAGGGTGACTCGTTCATATTCAGTAGCGATCCTGCTGTCACAGGAAAGTACTGGGCCATCCGTTCGGGTATATTCCCGTCTGTCGGCGGAATGCGCCGAGAGGGTACGACCTGTCTGATCGAGGACATCGCCTTCCACATTGAGGACCTGCCGGACGCGACGGTGGATCTGTCGGCTTTGCTGGACAGGCACGGTTACGACGATTCCTGCATCTATGGCCACGCGCTTGAGGGTAACTTTCATTTCATCATCAACCAATCCTTTGATTCAGAGGCGGAGGTGAAACGCTACGAGGCGATGATCCGTGATGTGGCGAAAATGGTTGTCGGGAAATATGACGGATCTCTTAAGGCAGAGCACGGGACGGGAAGGAATATGGCTCCGTTTGTCTCGTACGAGTGGGGCGAGAAGGCATTCGGGATAATGAAGCGGATAAAGGAATTGTTTGACCCTCATAAGCTTCTGAATCCGGGCGTGATATTCAATGAGGATCCTAAGTGTTTCCTTAAGAATTTCAAGGCTTTGCCTGTGCTCAGGCCGTGGAAGGATGACAGCAGATCTGTTGAGCCGGAACTGGCGGAGATCTACAAGAAACTGAACAAGTGCATAGAATGCGGCTTCTGTGAGGTGAACTGCCTTTCGTGCGGCTTCACGCTTTCTTCAAGGACCAGGATCGCCACGCAGAGGGAAATCACATCCTTACGTGCCTTGCCGAATCCGACTGCTGCCGAACTGACTCGTCTGCATACGCTTGAGAAGGAATATTCCTACTCCGGAGAACAGACTTGCGCCGGGGACGGCCTTTGCTCGACTTCCTGCCCGATGGGCATTAATGTGGCCGATCTGACCCACCAACTTAGGCGAATGAATATGCCTGCGGGGTCTTTCGGTTATGGTGTCTGGAACTTTGCCGCCAACCATTACGCAGGTGTCAAGAGTGGACTCCGTGGCGCGTTGAGGATGGCCACCGCCGGCGAGACCGTGCTTGGGGATCTGGCGATGAGCGGCTTATGCCGATGGCTGCACAATGCCGTCCGGCTTCCGCTCTGGACTCCGGCCACGCCTAAGGCATATAATATTCCTAAGTCGCTTCGTGCTTTGGTTCAAAGCAGTACTTCGCTCAGTGCGGCCGCTTCGACAAGCTCAGCGACCGGTAAGCATTCAGCCATAGAACATACCAACTCGGTCACTGAGCCCGTCCGGTCGCTGAGCCTGTCGAAGCGACCGGGCGTACAATCAAATGCCTCTCAAACGAACAAGGTTGTCTATTTCCCCAGCTGCATCAACCAGATGATGGGCCTCCCGAAACACCACCACGTCGTTGACAAGCCACTCGTCGAAGAGATGGTCTCGCTGCTAAACAAAGCAGGCTACGAGGTGATATTCCCGGAGAATATGTCGTCCCTTTGCTGCGGCACGATCTGGGAAAGCAAGGGAATGCCGGAAATCGCCGACAGAAAGACCAAGGAACTTGAGGAAGCACTCTGGAAAGCCAGCGAGAAAGGCATCTATCCGGTTCTTTGTGACCAAAGCCCGTGTCTCCATCGTATGAAGCACAAAATCAAAAAGATGAGGCTTTACGAACCGTCCGAATTCATCCTTGAGTTTCTGGCTGACAAACTGGAGTTTCATCCGACCGACACCCCTGTAGCCATCCACCTCACCTGCTCAATGCGCCTGATGCAAAAGACCGACAAGATGCTTGAGTTGGCCAGAATGTGCTCCACCAACATAATTGTTCCCGAAGGCGTGGGCTGCTGCGGTTTCGCCGGAGATAAAGGTATGACTCACCCGGAGCTCAACAAATACGCCCTCCGAAAACTCAAAGACCAGGTCAAAGGCATCCCCGTCGGCTACTCCAACAGCCGCACCTGCGAGATCGGGCTCTCCACCAACTCCGGCATCCCGTACGTCTCCATCGCCTACCTCGTCAACCGCTGCACCACCGCCAAGAGAATTTAAGGAATATTCCGTATCTTTGCCCCTATGGAAGTACGTGCGAAAAAGGCGCTCGGGCAGCACTTTCTGACTGACCAGAGCATTGCGAAGAACATTGTCGGAGCTCTTGAGGGGCATCAGGCGTTGGAGGTCGGGCCAGGTATGGGAGTTCTGACCCAGTACCTGCTACCTCGAACGGAACTGGCATTGAAAGTCGTCGAGATTGATGGCGAATCAGTTGTCTATTTAAAGAAGCATTATCCGAAGCTGGGGGGCAATCTGATTGAGGGTGACTTCCTTAAAATGGACCTTGACGGGATATTCGAGGGGGAATATTCAGTGATCGGGAACTTCCCTTATAATATTTCCTCGCAGATTTTTTTCAAGATTCTTGAGCATCGCGACCGCATCCCTGAGGTTGTGTGTATGATCCAGAAGGAGGTTGCGGAGCGCATCGCCGAGAAGCCGGGCACAAAGACTTACGGCATTCTCTCGGTGTTCCTTCAGGCGTGGTATGACATTGAATATCTTTTCACTGTGGGCTCGGGAGCGTTCAATCCTCCACCTAAGGTGCAGTCCGCCGTTATCCGACTCACACGCAATTCACGCACGGCTCTCGGCTGCGATGAAAAACTTTTCCGCACGGTTGTGAAGACCGCTTTCGGCCAGCGCCGCAAAACCCTACGCAATTCGCTCAAGCCGTTGCTTCGACAGGCTCAGCAACCGACAGCTGAGTCTATTGACTCGATTGCCGACTCCGTTCCTCTGGTCACTGAGCTTGTCGAAGTGACCACTCCTCCACAAACTTCTCAGTTACTCCAATCCGATCCGGTTTTCGACTTACGTCCCGAGCGTTTGAGTGTGGAGGATTTTGTGGCCTTGACTCTTAAACTAAAGCAATAGTGTTTCAGTACAACTACAGAGATTTTTGCAATAGTTTTTGTTGAGATTTTTCACAAGATTCTTGGAAAACAAGAAAAATTTGTATCTTTGTAGTCCAAATAGCGACGAAAGGTTTGACAACCGTTCGGCCAGAACATCCGGAGAGGTGGGAGAGTGGCTGAATCCACAGGTTTGCTAAACCTGCATACGGGTAACCGTATCACGAGTTCGAATCTCGTTCTCTCCGCAAAAAGGCCTTGCAGAAATCTTCTGCGAGGCCTTTTCGGTTAAAATGAAACCCTTCCGAAAAACAAAAAACAGGCAGACACTGAGACCTATATAGGCCATCGAGTCTGCCTGACTAATAT
>CAVKYA010000173.1:0-3005 GCA_963660255.1 Bacteroidaceae bacterium
CGTATAGCCTGAAAGCCTCTCCCAATGTGTAGTTTCCGGGAACGAACAGATTCTGGGGCAGGTACTTGACCCGCTTACCGATGTGGGCATAGTCAGTCTTCGGCTCATCGTTGAAGCGGACGAACATATTCTGCGGCCTAAGGTCTCCGACAATACATTTAAACAGACAGGATTTGCCGGTCCCGTTACGTCCAAGAACTCCGGTCACCCGGCCGCTTTCCGCTGTCAGGAATGCGCTTTGGAGGACAGTGTGGGAGCCGAATTGCAGATGGACGCTGTCAACGAGCATCCTGTTTGTCTTATCTGATTGCATATCCAATGTTTACGGCGATGATCATCATAAGCGCAAACGCCAAAAACTCCACCGCGATCGGGAGCAGGTAAAACTCGTTGCGACTTATTCCAAGGTTTATGTAGAAATATACAGACATCTCCTTCCGGAATGAATGGAACAGGTACAGAATCACCGGAACGCTCAGGCTTTTCAACAGAACACAAAGCGAGACTGAAGATGGCGAACTGACCACCAAAGCGGATGCGGCAAGCGTCACAACACCCGATACCGCATACAATGCAGTTCCATATTTCCCTGAAAGCCGAATTTTCCGCAAAATATTCATTATGTGGCGTTTTTGTCCACTGCCAAAGTTACCAAACAATCACCAATATAGCAAGTATGAATATAACGTCGTGCGCAAAAAGGCGGGATAGACGCACGGACGTACCTACGGCAGCCTCTTTGTGAGTGAAAGGGCATCCCACACGCACGGACTGTATGTAGGAGAGGGTGCACCGAAACTTCGGCAGGCTCAGTGCACCGCAAGTTCAGCGCCAGGAAACACTGTCAGCAATACGGACGAGGTAATGGGATTGTCCACATAGACACAAGACAAGATATTCATTGATTGACATTTGGAATCGTATAATGTCCATACCTCAAATAAAGGTTTCTGAATCCTGGGATGTAACTTTGCGGACGGAAACAAACATGTATAAAGATGAGAAACAGAATGAATATGACAGGATTCATCATCGCGTTAACTGCCGTGATGATGATTTCCGAGGTCGGAACCGAAGCGCAGAATCTGACAAGTTACAAAAGAATTGTCAAGGAGCTCAGCTCGGCGAAGTTTCAAGGACGGGGCTACGCGCGGAACGGAGTGCGTAAAGCAGGATTGTTCATCGAAAGGGAATTCTCCTCCGCGGGGGTTGACGAGATTATGCTGCAACCTTTTAAAATCGACATAAACACATTCCCTGGAGAGATGAATATGACCGTGGACGGAAAAGAGCTCAAACCCGGAACCGATTTCGTGATGCGGGAATATTCTCCCGGGGTCAAAGGTTATTTCAAGCTATATTACATTGATACACTGAATTTTAACCCTGCAAAAATCACCGAGGATTTATGTCAGCCAGCCAATTTGGGAGCCTTTGTCGTCTGCGATTTCGAGTTCACCTACAGGCATAAGGATGTCTTCAAACGCCTTGAAAGCAGGAAATGCAGTCAGAACTCCGGGATGATCTACATTTGGAAGGAGCCTCTGAAATTCTACAAGGCTTACGGTGAAAAGGTTGTGGACAAGCCTATCATCTGGGTTTCGTCCGATTTCCCGAAGGATGCCCGAAACGTCAGTCTTGACATTGAGAATGAATTTCTTAAAGGCTACACAAGCAATAATGTTATCGCCAAAGTTAACGGATGCAGACACGACAGTTGCTACGTCTTCACCGCACATTACGACCATCTCGGAAACCTTGGCTCGAAAGTCTTTTACCCCGGAGCGAACGACAACGCCTCCGGCACGGCGGCGCTCATCACGTTGGCGGAGCACTACTCCAAGCATCGGCCTAAATTCGACATCTATTTCATCGCGTTCAGCGGTGAGGATGCCAATCTTCGGGGCTCGACGTGGTTCACGGAACATCCAGTGATGCCGATGGAAAGCATAAAGTATCTGATCAACATTGATATGATAGGTGACAATAATCCCGAAATATACTGCGAGACCAGCGACAAGGGCATCCGTGGCTTTGATATATTCAATCAAATCAATAATGAAGGTCACTTCTTCAAAGCCTTGAAGCGTGGAAAGCTGGCGGCGAACAGTGACCACTACCCTTTCGCGGCCAATGGTGTGCCTTGCATATTCTTTGAAAACGAGGGAGGCGACGCGTTCAAGCATTACCACACGCCGCAAGACAATTGGCAGAACGCGAGATTCGACAGTTACGAGCCTCTGTTCAAACTTGTCACGGAATTCATTAGGGAATATTGATAATTCTTCGTAATTTTCCATCGCCGGCAATCAAGGGAGATCGCCCCATAGACAAGCAATACATTAAATAATAATTAGTTAACACAGAAGACCATGGACACATACAAGAAATTAGACCTTGACACCTACTACAGAAAAGGCGTTTACGAACGTTTCACCAAGATAGCGAGATGCTCCGTGTCGATCACCAGCAGAATCGATGTCACCGAGCTTTATGAATATTCCAAAAGAACGGGCACGAAGTTCTACATCAACTTCCTCTACCTGCTGGCGAAGGTGATGAACTCGCAGGAGGACTACCGGATGGCGTACCTTTGGCAAAGCGACGAGGTCATCATCTATGACCGCATCAACCCGTGCCAGTACATCTTCAACGAGGTCACCGAGACCTGCACGCCGGTGTACACTGAATATATTCCCGAATATTCCACCTTCTACGCCGCCTGCCAGAGGGACATTGAATATGCCAAGGCACATCCCGAGTATCATTTCGATCCGGCCGGCCATCCGAACTGGTTCGACGCATCGTTCATTCCGTGGATCTCCTACGACTCTCTGAATGTGGAGCTTCCTGACGGACATCTGTACTACCAGCCGATCGTGAACTGGGGAAAGTTCCGTAAGGAGAACGGCCGGAAAATGATGCCGGTCACCGTCCGGATGAACCACGCTGTCGCCGACGGCTACCTGATCTCAAAGGTCTTCACCCTCCTCGAAGCCGCCATC
>CAVKYA010000173.1:3381-5748 GCA_963660255.1 Bacteroidaceae bacterium
CCGATGCCGAAATTGAATATTCCCGAAAAGATTGACATCGCGACCGAGGTCTGCGACTGCGGGGTGTCAGTGATAATCTCCGACTGCATCGCCACATTGAACGCCGTGGCCGACATTCCCCAAAGGGCGCAGACCGCGATGGTGACAGGTACACTGAACGAAACCGGAAGCAGCAACAGCACTCCGACAATCAGTCCGATCATTGAGATGTTGATGAACTGGAAACGGATCTTAGGGTAATATTTTGAGAACAACATACTTCCGATGATTCCCGCCCCTCCGAAGATCATAAGCGTCATAGTGATGCCGCTCTCACTCATCTTGCCGACCTGTTGCAGGAACGGCTCAATATAGCTGTAAGCGGTGTAATACCCAGTGGCAAAGGCGGCTGTGGTTATGAATATCCCGATGAGTACCTTGTTCCTAAGCATTGCCGGCAAATCGTGCGCGGTCATTCCGCCACCGCTCGGAACCTTTGGCAGCAAAGCGAAAAGATAGACGAAAACAAACAAGGAGACCGCTCCGATACTGAGAAACGTAAGCCTCCAGCCAAGACTCAGGCCGATGACACGGCCGAGCGGGAGCCCAAGGATCATCGCCACGGAAGTTCCCGTCACTATCATACTGAGAGCCAGAGCCCTGTGGCTGTCCGGAACAATCTTGACGGCGATGATCGACACTATCGACCAGAAGATCGAGTGGGCGCACGCCACGCCGATTCTGGAAACCATCAACATACCGAAGGATGTCGAAAGATAGGACATCATCTGAAACGAGGTGAACACGGCGACAACCCAAAGCAGAAGTTTTCGCATCTCCATCTTGGAGGTCATCAGCATAAGCGGCATCGAGAGTGCCATCACGACCCAGGCATAGACGGAAATCAGCATTCCGGCTTTTGCCTCTGTCAGTCCGAAATCCCTGCCGATGTCCGTCAGCAGCGCGATCGGAATGAACTCCGAAGTGTTGAATATGAACGCCGACAGCGTCAGCCCCACCAGGGCCATCCACGTTTTCAAGGACATCTCAGGTTCCTTGATCTGATCTGCCATTACCATTTTATATTCCTTACTAACTAACCGGGCGCAAATTTAGAAAAGAATCCGGATTGTTGCACCTTACTGCGTGATATAAAACAATTTACATTTTTTTGAAATGTTTTTACTTGGAATAAGGCATTCACCGTTCGCGGTCATATTCGCAAACATATTCATAGAGCAAGGTTTGTTTGGATGCCGGAATGTTCTTATCTTTATGCAAGTAAAAGTGTTCGCTTTATGACAAAGGATGTCGCGTTGGTGCTTTCAAGCGGCGGCCCGAGGGGATTCGCCTACATTGGTGCTATTGAGGAACTGGAAAGGAGAGGCTACAACATCACTTCTGTGGCCGGCTGCTCCATCGGCTCGCTTGTCGGTGGAGTCTATGCCGCCGGTGGTTTGGATGAGTTCAAGAAATGGCTGTTCGGGCTTGACAGTTCAAAACTTCTCTCTCTGCTTGATGTCTCGATCAGCAAAAGCTATCTGGTCAAGGGTGACAAGGTGATCTCCGCCATCAAAGAGGTTGTCCCGGATGTGAACATAGAGGATCTGCGCATCCCTTACCGAGCCGTGGCGACCGACCTCTACACAGGAGAAGAAGTCGTTTTCAAGGAAGGAAAACTATTCGACGCGATAAGGGCCTCGATCTCAATCCCTTCGTTGTTCCGCCCGGTGAAATACGGACGGCACACTCTGATTGATGGCGGAATCGTGAACACAATGCCACTCAGTCAGGCCGTCCGGAACGGTCACGACATCGTTGTGGCGTTCGATGTCAACCAGATAGATTCCGAGAAGATCGCCGGTTACGTCACGGCGCTGGATGAGGCCCACGAAGCGGATTCGGAACTTGTGTCAGACACCCTCGACACCCTCGGCGAGCTAGTCTCCAGGAAAGGCCTCGCTTTGCCGGACCGTGTGAGGATGTTAGGCGACGAGGCTCAGAAAGCCTACAAGGAAATGCGCGGCATCGGCCGCAAGACCAAGGAGCTGGAGACTAAGGCCGAAGCCGAGAATGTCCCTATGAGCGACAACTACTATTCGATCCTCACCCGCACCTTCTCCCTGATGAACCGCACCATCTCGATGCTCTCCGTCCAACTCTACAAACCTGATGTCCTCGTGAATATGAACTTCGACACCTACGGTGCCATCCCCGACTACGCCAAAGGCGAGGAGATCGCCGCCAAGGGTCGCGAACTGATGGCCGCAGCCCTTGATGAATATGAAAACCAAATGAACGGGGCGACATCGCAGGCATAAGAATCACCCGAGCACGACATCGAGGACCATCATCAGGACGAAGCCGATGGCGAATCCAATGGTGCCG
>CAVKYA010000174.1:0-5724 GCA_963660255.1 Bacteroidaceae bacterium
GATGTTGCTCCTTCAGCAGCTGAATTGCCATCAATTGATTTTGATAAGTATACCCTTGTTATTGGTCAGGTTGAAAAAGAATGTCCTAAATATATCCTAAGCAAGCAATATATTGAAACAGAATATAATAAAACTATCATTAACATTGTATTCAAGACAATGAAAGGAGGCGTATATCCTGATATGTTTGTTTTTTATTATTTCTGGGGACTATATGACAAACTTCCTGATTCTGAGATTTCTTTGAACATTATTGATAAATAACATAAGTCTCTGCCCGGAAGATTGGGTAGAGACTTATGTATATGTTTATTTGTTATTAGTGTAGCAAGCTACCAAAGAAAATTGTTGAACGGGTAGCGGCCGGCGTGGATTTCGGCGACCATCTTGTAGATGTCGCTGCGGAGCTTCTCGATGTTGGTCTTGTTGATGGCTGAGATGAATATGCACGGGGTCTTTTCCTGCGCTATCCAACTGTTTTTCAACTCATCCAGCGAACGGTTCTCCTTGCCTTTCGGTGTGAGGGAGAACTCATCGTACTCCTCGTAGGTGTAGGCATCTATCTTGTTGAAAATAACGAATACAGGCTTGTTGCTCGCACCGATTTCCTGCAGAGTTCTCTCAACTACTTCCATCTGCTCCTCGAAGCCTGGATGCGAGATGTCCACAACGTGCAGGAGAATGTCAGCCTCACGAACCTCGTCAAGAGTGCTCTTAAAGGCCTCCACAAGCTGTGTAGGCAACTTTCTGATGAATCCTACGGTGTCGCTCAGCAGGAACGGCACGTTCTCTATAACGACCTTTCTGACGGTTGTGTCAAGGGTGGCGAAGAGCTTGTTCTCGGCAAAAACGTCAGATTTGGCCAGCAAATTCATTATTGTACTCTTACCTACGTTGGTATAGCCTACGAGGGAAAGTCGCACCATAGAGCCTCTATTGCCCCTTTGCGTGGCCATTTGCTTATCGACTTTCTTCAGTTGTTCCTTAAGCCTTGCAATACGCTCTTTGACGATTCGTCGGTCGATCTCTATCTGGGTCTCACCCATACCGCCTCTCGTGCCCATACCACCTCTCTGTCTCTCAAGGTGGGTCCACATACCTGCCAGCCTTGGCAGCATATAGTTGTAGCGGGCGAGTTCAACCTGCATCTTGGCATAGGATGTCTTGGCGCGCTGGGCGAAGATCTCAAGTATGAGACTGGTTCTGTCAATAACTGAGCTGCAATTGATTACCTTCTCGATGTTCCTCTGCTGCATCCCTGTCAACTCATCATCGAAGATCACGTACTTGATCTCGTTTTCCTCGCAATAATCGGCTATTTCCTGAAGTTTTCCGCTTCGTATGTATGTGGCTTTCTCTGGCTTATCAAGCCTCTGAACGAACTTCTTGTCTCCTTTTGCTCCTGCCGTTTCCGCCAGAAACTCAAGTTCGTCAAGATATTCCATAACCTTTCTGTCGTCATCGTTCTGCCTGATGATGCCGACAAAGACGGCTTTTTCTATCACTTCCATATTACTTCTAATAAAAGTACTTGTTATGCTGGTCGCTGAGCTTGTCGAAGCGACTGTTATATGGCGGTCACTTCGACAGGCTCAGCGACCGATCGGTTCAGCGACCGATTTATTCAAAAAAAGGCCATCCGGTTGGGGACGGCCTTGATATTCATTCAGTTTCTTATTATCTCAACTGGAATATAACAGGGAAGGTGTAGGTTACCTTCACAGCGCGGTCACGCTGCTTTCCCGGCTTCCACTTCGGAGACATCGAAACGACTCTGACGGCCTCCTTGTCAAGAGATGAGTCAACTCCACGAAGAACCTTCACGTTGCTGACAGATCCGTCAGGATTAACGGTGAACTGAAGGGTAACACGTCCCTGGACACCATTCTCCTTCGCGATCTCAGGATACTGAAGCTTGGAGTTAACCCACTTTGAGAATTCGTTTGCGTCTCCACCGTTGAATGAAGGCTTCTCCTCAACGAGCTGGAAAGGAATCGCCTCTTCCTCAACGACTTCCTCCTTTACTTCCTCAACGTAGTCCATAATCTCGACTCCAAGGTTAGCGTCGTCCTCAAGGCTCATAAAGTTGTCATCAACCTTGATGTCATCCTCAACGATGTCGATCTGGTCAGAGAGAACCGGGATCTTCGGAGCCTCTGGAGGTGGTGGAGGGGTCTCCTGGGTAATAGGAACCATATCCTCAACTTCAACTACCTGAGTGTCTTCGCCCAGGCTGGCTACCGCCTTCTCCTTAGTGCTGTAGGAAAAAGCTCCCCAGACTACGAGAAGAGCAACCACGAGTCCGATCTCCGTGTAGAGAGTCCTTCTGTTCTCAAGATCGGCTTTTGGTGTTTTCTTGATCTCCATATCAGTAATTAATTTTAACAATCATTTCTTATGTGCCTGGAAGCAAAACCTTCCAATAGGCTTTCAAAGATAGAAATAATAATTGTCATTTCAAATTTTTTGAATTATTAGTTGTAGATTTGCGTAAAAATTAGGGTTATGGTCAGGTATTATTGTGAGGACATCAAGTTCGAGTTCAAGAACAAACTTGCGAACAACAGGTGGTTGAAAATGGTCGCCGGGAGTGAGATAAAGACTCTTGGAGACATCTCAATTATATTTTGCTCAGATAATTACATTCTTGATGTGAACATACGTTACCTGCATCACGACTATTTCACGGATGTCATTACCTTTGACTATTGTGAGGGAAACAAGCTTTCGGGTGACTTATTTATAAGTATAGACAGTGTTCGTGAGAATGCAATCGAGTTCGGAACCGAATTTGATGAGGAACTTCATCGCGTCATTGTTCACGGTCTCCTTCATCTTATCGGCTATGATGACCACACTCCGGAAGACCAGAAGGTGATGCGCGCCAAGGAGGACTACTACCTTAGTCTTAGAGATAAGGCGTAATCATTATTCTTCCGTGTGAATATTCATTCGTCCGCGGAAGTTTGCTTTCTTAAATCAAGAATATTTTTGAATATGACATATTCATACGATGTGATTGTTGTCGGTGGGGGACATGCCGGCTGTGAGGCTGCCGCTGCCGCCGCCAATCTAGGCTCGTCCGTTTTGCTGATCAACGCTGACCTTACGAGTTTCGCCCGTATGTCCTGCAACCCGGCTGTCGGCGGAATCGCCAAAGGACAGATCGTCCGGGAGATCGACGCGCTCGGTGGAATGATGGGGTTGGTCACTGATGCCTCGACTCTCCAATTCAGGATGCTGAACCGTTCGAAGGGACCGGCTATGTGGAGTCCACGCGCTCAGTGCGACAAACAGGTCTTTTCCCAGTGTTGGAGAAATATTCTTGAAAAGAATTGTAAATTAGATATTTACGCTGATTTTGTAACTTCTTTCCTCTTTGAGAATTTAAAAATCTGTGGAGTCAAGACAAATACCGGGGCAATTTTTAAGTCTCAAGCGGTTATTCTGGCTACCGGAACGTTCTTAAACGGTCGGATGTTTATCGGCCGCACTTCTTTTGATGGAGGCAGGATAGGGGAGTTGTCTTCACACGGTCTGACCGAGCAGTTGGTCAGTCTTGGTCTTCGGACCGGTCGTATGAAAACTGGAACTCCTCCCCGGATCGACATTTCTTCGGTTGACACTTCCAAATTTCTTCAGCAGTTGGGTGACGAGGAGCCAGAGCGGTTCTCTTACCTTGATGTTCCGTCGAAGGTTCAGGGGGTGGGGAGTCAGATGCCTTGCTTCATTCTTCACACAAATGAAAAAGTTCACGACATACTAAGGTCGGGCTTCAAGGACTCTCCAATGTTCACCGGAATGATTACCGGTCGCGGTCCGAGGTATTGTCCGAGCATCGAGGATAAACTTCGGGTTTTTCCGGACAAGGATTCGCATCAGTTGTTCCTCGAACCTGAGGGGAGTGATACCAATGAATATTATCTCCAAGGTTTCTCTTCATCGCTTCCGTTGGATGTCCAGTTGGACGCGTTGCATTCGATAGCCGGATTGGAGGACGCAAAGATATTCAAACCTGCATACGCAGTTGAATATGACTACTTTGATCCTACGCAACTTCGTGAGACTCTTGAACTTAGAGATGTTGAAGGACTCTATTTTGCCGGTCAGATCAATGGTACTACAGGTTACGAAGAGGCTGGTGCTCAGGGAATTATAGCTGGTATAAACGCTCATTTGAAGGTTTATGGTCAGGATCCGTTTGTGTTGCGGCGCGATGAGTCTTACATTGGAGTCTTGATTGACGACTTGATCACGAAGGGAGTCGATGAGCCTTATCGTATGTTTACTTCCCGTGCTGAGTATAGGATCCTGCTTCGTCAGGACAACGCCGACTTACGTCTTACCGAAAAGTCTCATAAGGTAGGTCTGGCATCAGAGCGTCGTTTGGAATTGATGCGTAGAAAATATGATTCTGTTGCCGCCCTTTCCCAGATGTGTGACAATGTGAATATGCGTGCCGATGTGATTAATGAATACCTTGCCGAGCATAATTCCGCTACTCTTTCCGAGTCAAAACGAATTTCAGATTTGGCTTCCCGTCCTGAGATTTCACTTGCGGGTTTATTGGATTTTGTTCCACGTGGAACATTTTCTAAGTTTTCGGTGGAACTCCTGGAAGGGGAGGACGCTTGCTCGTTGCATCTTCGTAAAGAGATTATCAATGCCGTTGAGATTGGTGTCAAGTATAAAGGTTACATTGAACGTGAGAAGTCAATCGCTGAGAAAATCGCCCGTCTTGAAGATCTAAAGATTCCTCAGGATTTCGACTTTGAAAAAGTCTCTGGCCTCACCATCGAATGCCGCCAGAAACTTGCCCGTTACAAACCATCCACTATCGCCCAAGCCTCCCGCATCTCCGGAGTCTCTCCAGCTGACATCTCAGTCTTGCTTGTCTATTTCGGCCGGTAATAGTATTTCAGCGGCGAAATGAATATGACCTGAACCACCATTTACCCGGACAGGGTGCGAAGCGCAGGTGGTTCAGGTCATATTCATTTTCGCCTATCGGATATATTTCTGTTTTTTTTCTGATGAACAAAATTCTGAAATCACATTAGCACGACAATGCAAAAAAATAAAAAGACTTTAGCTACCATTCACCCGGATAGTGCGCGCGCAGCGCGTAGGTAGCCAAAGTCTTTTTATTTTTGCCGCAATCAGCGGAAATAATCTACATCATCTGTAACGCTGACTTGATGATCTGCTCAACTTTTGCGTTAGGATTAGCCTTGAGGACGGCCTGAATGGCTTTGTTAACGGCAGGTTTGGCGAAACCGAGCATAACGAGGGCGCGGCTGGCTTCCTCGACAATCTCGCTGCGATTGCCACCGAATAGTTCAGTGGAATCTGCCCTTTCGCCCTTGACGATTTTGTCTTTGAGTTCCAAAACGAGCCTCTGGGCGCTCTTCACTCCGATACCCTTCACACTCTTGATTCTTGCGATGTCCTCGGACAAAATCGCTTGTCTGATTTCCTCTGCTGAAAGCGAAGAAAGCATCATTCTGGCTGAATTTACCCCGATTCCGGACACGCTGATCAAAAGCTCAAACAACTCTCGTTCATCCTTTGTGGCGAATCCATAGAATAATTCCGCATCCTCGCGAAGGTAATGGAATATGTAAACGGTGGCTTCTTTCCTGTCCTGTAACGCCTGAAAAGTCTGCAGCGAAATCAGAATGCTGTATCCGATTCCATTATTTTCCAAAATCAACTCGGTAGGGG
>CAVKYA010000175.1:0-5719 GCA_963660255.1 Bacteroidaceae bacterium
TTGCAACCGCTTCGGCGGTTGCTTTCATCGTATTTTCCTGCAAGGGAAAACTGTCGGAGGCTGAGCGGCTTGATCTTGCCGAGACCCCGGTCCAGACGGTTGACAGTATGTTTGTGGTCCAGACCAAGAACGGTGGGATACAGATGAGGGTGGAGGCTGACATTATGGAAAGGTTCGAGAACGACACTTGCTCCTACGAACTCTTTCCTAAAGGCCTGCACGCCTTTGCCTACACTGACGACGATGTCCTTGAGACAGTGCTGCATTCAAACAACGCCAAACATTTCAAAAGCAAGAGAAAGGACGAGGAATATTGGTCCGCTTTCGGAAATGTGGTGGTTCAGAATGTTATAAACCAGCAGACTTTGGAGACTGACACTCTTTACTGGGATCAGGCCAACGAAGAGATCTACACGGACTGCTATGTAAGGATGTTCTCCAATGACGGTTTTCTGCAGGGATTCGGAATGAGATCCGACGAGATGGCGAGAAACGTCAGGATATTCAAGGCTTTCAACAGTGATGTGGTTGTGGTTCAGGATTCGACAAAGGTTATCATAGATTCGGTAAACTTTATTGGTCCTTTGCTTAAAAAATAATGGTTAATTGAATTAAAATCACTATCTTCGCACCCCAATACCTATTTTTTGGAAATTATAAAAACGTAATACACAATGGCGATTCTTCAAAAAACTCGCGAAAAGGCTGGTATGGCAGTGTCTATCATCATTGCCTTGGCCCTTTTGTCATTCATCATCGACCCTCAGACCCTTGAGACGGCGTTCAACGCTATGTCCTCAAAGAACGATGTCGGCGCGATCAATGGAAAGACAATCTCTTACCTTGATTTTCAGCAGGATGTAGAGAAATTCACAACTATCAACGAGATGGTTACCGGTTCCTCGGCTCAGAGCGAACAGCAGCAGGAGCAGGTGCGCAACGCGGCTTGGCAGAGCCTTCTGGACAAGTATCTGTTCATCAAGAATGCCAAGGCGGCCGGCATCAGGGTAGGTGAGGAGGAAATGAAAGAACTCCTTGCGGGTGATATGGTTTCTCCTGTCATTTCACAGAATCCTGCCTTTACCGATGAGGACGGCAATTTCTCAAAGGACGCGGTGCAGAACCTCATCAACGGAATATCACAGGATCAGACAGGCAGGCTTAAGGAATATTGGAACTACCTCCAGAACACTGTCTATACCCAGCAGTACTACGCCAAATACGGCTCTATGTTCACTCAGGGCTATGTTCAGAATCCTTTGATGCTCAAGAGGGCGATAGCCGAGAACAATAACACCACCAATGTGGATTTCGTTATGGTTCCAAACTATGGCCAGGACACAACCATCAAAGTGTCTGACGAGGAGATCAGAAAGTTCTATGAGGGACATAAGAAGATGTTCAAACAGAAGGCCTCAAGGGACATTGAATATGTCGTGTTCGAAGTAAAGCCTTCAGAGTCTGACATCAACGCCACGAACGAGGCTATGTCCAAGGTTTACGACGAGTTCTCCACCACAGAGAATATGAAGTCGTTCCTTGCCAGAAACTCTGAAAGAAACTTCAGTGAATATTGGTACAAGGCCGGCGAGCTTTCAACCGTCAACAAGGGTATCAGTGATTTCGTTGATGCCAACAGCGAAGGAACCTCACCTATCGTTTCTGACAACAATAACGCGTTCTATGCCGCAAGGATTCTTGCGACTGCCCAGATTCCAGACTCTGTCTATGTAAGGCACATCCTTCTTCAGGGTGGCTCTGAGAACAAGGCTGACAGCCTTCTCAACGTGCTCGCAAAGGGTGAGAGCTTCTCTAATGTGGCAGCTTCATATTCAGCGGACACAAGGAGCGCCGCTGACGGAGAGCAGGGTAACATCGGTTGGATGACCCAGACCTATATGATCCCGGGATTCGAGTCAGTCCTCACCGCTCAGGTTGGAAAGCCTTATGTTGTCAAGACTCAGTACGGAACACACATCGTTGAGGTTTCAAAGAGAACCGCTCCTGTGGCCAAGAAGCAGGTCGCTATCCTTGAGAAGACAGCGTTCGCGAGCGGAGAGACCTTCAACACCTATTATGCTCAGGCAAGCAGATTCTCAAAGATCGCTTCCGGCAAATACGAGAACTACAAGGCCGCCGTTGATTCTATGGGAATATATTCACACCCTATGAACAACGTCCTTGAAAGCACTTCATCCTACGGCTCTATCAGCCAGGCCAAGGAAGTCACAAGATGGGTGTTCGACAACAAGGTAGGCAAGGTTTCTGAAATCATCACCGTCAACAATAACTACCTCTTCATCGCCACTGTCACCGGTATCCATAAGGAAGGTGTGGCGAAGATCAATGAGGTCAAGAACATCATCCGTCAGCAGCTTTATGCCGAGAAGGCCAGTGAGAAAGCTGCCGCTGACATAGCTCAGAAGATCCAAGGTCTGAACGATCTTCAGGCGATCGCTGACACTCTTCACTCATCTGTAAGCGCTGGTGTTGACGTAAGGTTCGCTTCATTGGCTGGACAGGGACTTGACCCTAAGTTCATCGGTGCCGCTTCTGTGGCTCCTGAGGGAAAGATCTGCGGTCCTGTGGCCGGTACGATCGGAACTTACATATTCAAGGTAAATTCACGTGACACGGGTGCTTTCTACACTGAGGATGACGCGAAGAACGCCGCCGCTCAGTTGAACAATTACGCCACGCAGATGATTCTTCCGGTTATGATGACCGAGGCAGATGTGAAGGACAACAGGGCACGTTTCTATTAATGGACTGATCAGCCTTGAAAAGAGGCTGTTGATAATATGAAGGATGGGTGTGTATGCCCATCCTTTTTTTTGTACCGACTACTATAATAATTGTCGTTTTTACTGCAAATATTGCCACGGAAAATACAAGTTTGCCATAGTTGTTACTATCTTTAAAAACGTTAAAGTAGAACAGTGCTCTGATGTTTGGTAACGATAACACTATAACGGACTTAAAATATAACTTGTAGTTTAACAACATTAATTAATATGCACGATAGAATCCAAAGAGTTGCATCCTGTCTTTCTAAAGTGAAGACAGCGATAGCGGCTGTTCTCCTGCTTATGGTTGTCGGGACAGGCTCCGCCTTCGCCCAGAAGACCGGCAGAACAATCACCGGCAAGGTGCTTGACGAGAACAATCAGCCGATGCCAGGCGTGACCATCGTAGTCGATGGCACGACCAAGGGGACGATGACCGGCCCGGATGGAACCTTCACGCTTGCTGAGGTGCCTTCAGGATCGACAGTCATTGTGTCCTGTATAGGGTACACCAATCAGGTCCTGCCTGAAGGAAAATCCAACTATGTCGTGAGTCTTGTACCTGATTCAGAGATGCTTGAGGAGACTGTTGTGGTGGCGTTCGGTCAACAGAAGAAACTTTCCGTGACCGGTGCGATCTCCACAGTCGCATCGGCGGATCTCCGCAAGACAACATCCACACGTCTGGACAACGCCCTCGCGGGCCGCGTGACGGGTCTTACCTCAATGCAGAGCGGTGGTGGCCAACCGGGAGTCGATGGCGCTACAATGTACCTTCGAGGTGCCGCCACGACCAACGGAAAGAGCCCTCTGATCCTTGTGGATGGTGTGGAGCGTGACAACATCCGTACGATTGATATGAACGAGGTAGAGAGCATTTCCGTCCTCAAGGACGCATCCGCGACAGCTCTCTACGGCGTTCAGGGAGCGAATGGCGTGATCCTTATCCAGACCCGCAAGGGACAGAAGGGAAAGGCGCAGCTGAACATCTCGGTTGACCAGAGCTGGACATCCTTCACTAAGGAGCCTTCGAGGCTTCATTCCTGGGAATATTGCGAGCTCAGGAACGAGGCGTTGATTAACAGTGGAGAAAAAGCGGCTTTCTCGGATGAGACCATAGCGAAATTCAGAAACCCGCTTCTTGGTCTTGATCCAGCATCACCTGATTATGAGAACCAAGTGGCTATCCGTAAAGCAATCTATTGCGACAATGACTATTATAGAATGTACTTGAGAAGCAACACTCCTCAGACTCGCGCCAACGCCAACATTTCAGGAGGAACTGACTTTGTCAATTATTTCGTTAATGTCGGCTATATTCATCAGGGAGGTAACCTGAACACGGAAAGTCCTGACTATCTTGGCTATGACCCTCAGTGTTATATGAACAGGCTCAGCCTTCGTTCAAACCTTGATTTCCACATCACAAAGAACTTGACCGCTTCATTGAATATTGCCTCGTATGCGGAAAATGTGAATATGCCTGCCGTGGGAGATCTTTATAATGGTAGTCAGTCGTGGATGATAACTGACCTTATCTACCAGTGCCAAACTATCCTTCCTATATCTCCTGGTCCTACAACAGATTCCAGGTTCGGAGTGGAGAGTGGTGGAATAGTCGGTTACAAATATCTGGATCGTTCCGCTTTCGAGATAATCAACCGCAGAGGCTTCCTTACAAACAAGAGAAAGAACCTTAACACTCAATTTACTGTAAACTGGGATCTTAGTGAACTTGTTACAAAGGGATTGAGCATTAACGGTATGGCTGCTTATGATACCTATAACAACGGATCTTTTGAAGGTAGAAAGAAAGAACAAGTCTATAATGTGAATGTTGATTATGATAATGAGACCTTAAGTTATTCTTCCAGCAATACAAAGGTGGAGCCTTTGACAATGTATTCTTCAAGAACGTCAAACTACCAGATTTATGCGCAGGCTTCCATCAATTATGCGAGAAAATTCGGTAAGAATGATGTTACCGCTATGGCAACTGCCTACAGAAGATTCTGGGAAGGAACAGCGGCGGACATTCCTTATAATGTACTTGGAACAGCCGTCAGAGCGACATATTCATTCGATGACAGGTATCTGGTGGAAGGTAACCTTGGATATAACGGCTCTGAACAGTTCGCACCGTCCAAGAGGTTTGGTCTGTTTCCATCCGGATCTGTTGGTTGGATCGCAAGCAACGAATCTTTCCTGAAGGGCAACAAATATCTTACTTGGCTGAAATTCCGTGCTTCTTACGGTCTTGTAGGCAACGACTCAATGGGTGGTACAAGATTTTTGTATCAGGATAATATACAGCCTGTTTCTGGCGGTAGTAATGTGGGGGGCCTTGGTGGAAGTACAATCAGTGAAGGTCTTCTTGGAAACAAGAATATCACTTGGGAATTATCCAGGAAAATGAACATCGGTATTGAAATTGGTTTATTCAAGGATTTCAGGCTCTCTGTTGACTATTTCACGGAAAACCGTGACCAGATTCTTATTACCCGTCAGACTGTTCCTGGATTTCAGGGTGTAAGTTTAGGTAATATTCCTAAAGTGAATATGGGAAAGGTTGATAATCACGGATGGGAGATTGAGGCAAGCTATAACCACTCATTCAATAGGGACTTTTCTTTTTCTGTAAAGGGTAATCTTGGATTTAATGACAATAAGATTATAGAGTATGATGAACCTATGCGTTCCGAGGAATATGCCTATCAATATCAGCAGGAAGGTTTTCGGTTAGGACAGACTTTTGGATATCTTATAGATTGGGATTCTCCTGGAAAGGGGTACTTCACATCTCAGGAGGAGATAGACAATTATTATCAGTATGGATTCGGTTCGCCAAGGGTTGGAGATTTTGTCTATAAAGATGTTAATGGTGACGGAGTTATCAATGAAAAGGATCTTTCACCAATAGGTTATTCGACTAC
>CAVKYA010000176.1:0-5717 GCA_963660255.1 Bacteroidaceae bacterium
CCTGAAGCCTCACGTTGGTCGCTGAATATGTATAATACTGAGGCACAGTGTCTCCCGAGCCGATGGCGGTGTACCATTTGTTCGCGTCGATAAGGTCGGAGCCGTTGATGTAAACCCCACCGTTGTCACGCATAAGGGCGGAAGCCTCGGACACACCGTAGTAGTCAAGCATAGCCTGGGTTCTTGAATATACCACCCCGCCCAGACGCGCGGTCACCATAAAGCCGAAGTTGAAATTCTGGAGTCGGAAGTCGTTCCTCCACGCCATATTGGCCTTCGGAAGGACGCTGCCCAATTTGATATATTCATCAATGTCGGTCTTTCTGTCGGTGGCGACACCGCCGCTGGCATCAACGTAGATTTTGCCGTTGCTGTCCCTGACGAAGTCGCTTCTGGAGTACAGGTCACCGAGCGAGCCGCCTTCCTTGAGGATGAACACGGCGTTGCCGAGGCCTCCCATCTCCATAGCCGAGATGTTCAGTGGCTCTCCCGTAACAGGATTCTGGACATCCTTGACCAAGGAGACGATCTTGTTCCTGTTGGTTGAGAATGTGTAGTTGCTGCTCCAACCGAAGAGTCCCCACTGCTTGTCGAAGCCAAGAGAAAGCTCGATACCCTCGTTCTTCACGTCTCCGGACTGGATCGGAATCTCTGAATATCCCGAACCGGTGGAGATCTTAGGGTAGATGGTCTGGTTCTTCGTGTGGGTGTTGTAGTAGGATGCGTCGAGGCTGAACCAGTTCAGGAAACGCATCGAAATACCTGCCTCCCAGGAGTTTGTCCTCTCCGGCTTGAGATTCTCCACCGGATAGGCGGTCTGGGTGTTCCAGGAGTTGCCCTTGTCCGGCCACTCGTGCATAGGGTTGGCGAGCCATCTGCCGAAAGGCACGCCCACGGATGCCCAAGAGGTACGTAATTTAACATATTCCAACTGCTTAGGCATATTCGGAATTATCTCTGAAAGAACGACTGACGCGCCGACAGAAGGATAGAAGAAGCCCTTCTGGTTGGAGCGGGGTCCAGCCAACTGTGAAGGCCAGTCGTTGCGTCCGGTGAGCGTGAGGTAGTAGGCGTTCTTGAATCCGATCTCGGCTGAGCCATAGACGGACTGTGTCTGCTCCCTCCAACCGGCTTGTCTCTTCACAGACTTCGACTGGCTCAAAGCGAACACGTTGAATACGTTAGGAATATTCTTGGACTCAGATGGATCCACAATTCCGTCGGCGATCGGGCCGCGCAGAGAAAACAGATCGTAGCGGAGGTCGGAAATCGAGGCGCCAAGGTTCCCGTGGAGGCTCCAGTCATTCCAAGTCTTGTTGATGTCCAGAAGCACGTCGGCGTAAACCTGCTTGTCCTGAGCCTCCTCCTGACCATAGAGACCGTTGGTGGAATATTCAGTGAGCTGGGTGTTGGTGGTGGCGTAGAACTTCTCGGTGTATTTGTTATGCGAGTTGTCGATCTTCACGCGTCCGGAAATGGTCATCCAGTCCGTGATGTCGTAGTAGAGGCCTGCGCTGAGGTTGTAGCGGTCCTTCTTGTTCTCGCGAAGATTGCGGTAGTTGATCCAGTAAGGGTTTTGCATCGTCATACCGGCGTCGCCGACCGGCCAGTACTGGGTGTAGATCTTGCGGGAGGAATCCCATCTCTCGTACATCGTGATGTCGTTCCAGTCGTTTCCGCGAGGGAAGAGATAGGCACCGACGATAGGGTTGTTGTACGTGCCCTGGTTGGTGACATTCCTGTCATTCTGCATAATGTAGCCCACAGACACGTCAAGGGTCATCTTGTCGTCCAGGAACTTGGTGGTGTTGCGGAACGTGAAGTTGTACCTGTCGTAGCCGTTGTTCGGGACGATTCCCTTTGAGTTGACGGCTGCGGCTGAAAGGTAGGTCTGGTTCTTCGAGTTTCCGGTCGAGAGCGAGACGCTTTCAGTTCCGGTCACACCGGTCTGGAAATAGTCACTGCGTGGGTTGTAGCCCATATAGTTGGACGAATTCAGCTTGTTGCCCCAGCTGCGGATGATCGACCCTTCGCTGGAATTGAGGTCACCGGTACCGTACCTGTTCTGGAATGAAGGCAGGACGAAAGGATTGAATATCTCCGTGTTGCTGGTGATGGTGAGCGAAGTCTTGTCCTCCAGACCTTTCTTTGTGGTGACCACGATCGCACCGTTGGCGGCTGACGAGCCGTAAAGGGCGGCCGCGGCGGCACCTGTCAGGACAGTCATAGACTCGATGTCCTCCGGGTTGATGTCGGCGATCGGGTCGGTCGAGCCTCTGGAGTCGAATCCGGTTCCGGCATCCCTCGCGGAAGTGTACATCGGAATACCATCGATCACATAAAGGGCGTTGGATGATTTACTGATGGATTTCTCACCACGCATCACCACCTTTGACGCTCCGCCGACTCCGGAGGAAGAGGAGTTGATGACAAGACCTGCCACCTTACCGCTCAGGGCATTGACAAAGTTGGCGTCCTTGTTGGCGAGAAGCTCATCGGAATCAACCTTTTGGACATTGTAACTCAAGGCTTTCTCGGAACGTTTGATGCCAAGGGCCGTGACAACGGTCCCTTCAAGGAGCACGGTGTCGTCAGTCATCGTGACATCGAACACACGCTTGTTTCCGAGAGGAAGTTCCACGGTCGTGTAGCCCAGACAGACAAACTGAAGGATTTTTCCGTTTGAAAGGTTCTCGTCATTCAGAACAAAAGAGAACTTTCCGTCAGCATCAGTGCTGGAGCCGTTGGAAGTGCCTTTCACAAGAACGGCCGCGCCGATAAGCGGAAGTCCGGCGGCATCCTTCACGACACCGGTGACGGTGCGCTCGCCCTGCGGAACATCCTGTTTCTTGGAAATATAGACGTTCACGCCTTCGATTTTCCAAGCGACCGGCTTCGCGGCGAAAAGTTGACCAAGGGTCGCGTCAATCGTGGCGTCGCTGACATTGACATCAACACGCAGGTTCACGTCAACCCCATCATTGAGGAACAGGTACTGAGACTGATTTTCAATGGCGTCCATCACCTTTCCGAGAGTGGAGTTCTCCATCTTCAAGGTGATTCTCTGCTGATTCTGTGCGTGGACACTGAATATGGTGGCCACACTCAGGACCAGAGCCAATGAAAAACGTTTCAAGGTTTTGGTAAAACGAAAGTTAATCATTGATTATAATTTGATTATTAGTAATTTAAGTATATTTCAATCCTGACTAACGTATGGTTATGACATTAGCGTTCCTGTCGTGACTCCATTTGAAGTCAGAGGCCTTTGAAAGCATCTCCAACGCGTGGTCAACGCCGTCGGAGACACGAACCTTTCCTCGTGAATATCTGATCTCAGGCATCTCTTCCCTGTCGATCACGATCCTGACATTGTAAACATTCTCGAACCTCCTCATAAGCTGATCGAACGGCAGATCCGTCAGGTTGACAAGGCCGTCCGTCCAACAGATCTCGGACATCGGATCCGTCATCTGCGAAACGACAAGGCGACCGTCCGCCATTGTCACAGACTGGTCCGGACTAAGGATGATCCGGTCATTCTTGTCATAGTTGCTGCTTACGCTCACCTTTCCACGGATAAGGGATGTCTTGAATATTCCTCCTTCCTCGTCAGCAACGACATCGAACTTGGTTCCGAGCACCTTGATGTCAGACGCGAACGTGCTGACGGTGAACGGCCTTTTCGCATCTTTAGTGACATCGAAAAGCACCTCTCCGCCAAGTATTTTCACATTTCTGGACTTTCTTCCGAAGACAGTCGGGTACTCGATCCTGGTGCCGGAGTTGAGCCAAAGTCTGGTACCGTCCTCAAGGGTGAGTTCCATAGTCTTGCCGGAAGGCACATAAACCGACTCGGTGCTTTGGGCGATCCTGTCGATGGTCTGGTTTCTCACGACAGAGGCGGTGCCGAACATAACTAACGCAGCCACGACAGCGGCCGCCGAATATCTGAATATGACCTTGAATATTCCCGGACGCTTTTTGGCATTCTCCACCCTTTCGGCCTTGGCCTCGTCTCCGTACAAAGTCATTCCTTCGAACATATAGCGCGCATCCTTGTATTTCTTCAGACGACTTCCGTCCGGATCGTTGACCAGCCATTCACGAACAGCGGCCTCCTCATCTGGGGAAGACTTGCACCCGAAATATTTCAAAAGATCAAAAGTGTTCATTCTCTATCAGTTATGTTTAGTGGAAAACGTCTTTAATTTTCCGCTTTCACTATTATAGACACACAATTTGATGACTTGGACCCCGGGAAATGAGAAAAAAAAGCATAACTTTGTACGATTAATAACAACTGCCAACTATGCCGGTCTCAGACATAACGCCCTCCGATTTCGGGAAACTGTTCGTCAAGCACAGGAACGGTTTCATCGCGATCGCCCGATCCTACGTAAGGGATCAGGCCGTGGCGGAAGACATTGTGTCAGAGTGCTTCACCACGTTCTGGGACAGACGGGACAGCATAGAACTGAAGACCTCGCCGGAGGCCTACATCCTGCGCAGCGTGAAGAACAGATGTCTGAACTGGATGCGGGACAATTCCCGGATTGTGTTGGCGGAAGGTTCGATAGATCCGGATGTGAATATGCGGGTGAGGACTATGCTTTCCGAGATATCCATTCTGGAGTCCGGAGAAATGGATGACATATTCAGCGCCGAGGTGGAGGGAATATTCAGAAAATTCCTCGCCGACTTGCCTGAACTTTCATTGAATATCTTCATTTCCAGCAGGTTCGAGGATCTGACCTACGAAGAGATCGCCCAGAAGTACGGCGTAACTCCTCGCAAGGTCAAGCGCGAGATCCAGAAAGCTCTTGAAAAGTTGCGTGGCTCCCTCAAGGACTACCTCCCGGTCCTGCTGCTTATGTGTCTGCATTGATGCTCCTCCACAATGTCGCTTCGACAGGCTCAGCGACCGAGGTGTATTGACAGGAACTTTGAGGTCGCTGAGCTTGTCGAAGCGCCCCACCTAACAGAAACGACACGCCAGCCGTAGAACGCAAATAACTATAAATGAATATATTAACAAATTCCCTCCAGTCGATACCGACCAGAGGGGATCTCATTTCTAATTGACTGTCAGGAGTTTAAACCCCACAGACAAATTACTCAGCCTTGCCGTTGGAACCGAGAACGTCAACGATCTTGTGCTCGTAGAGCTTCTTCATCTCGTCGCGGGCTGGTCCGAGGTACTTTCTCGGGTCGAACTCACCTGGCTTCTCGGCGAAGACCTTGCGGACAGCGGCGGTCATTGCGAGACGGGAGTCTGAGTCGATGTTGATCTTGCAGACAGCGCTCTTGGCGGCCTCACGGAGCTGATCCTCAGGGATACCTACAGCGTCAGGAAGCTTGCCACCGTACTGGTTGATGATGTCAACATATTCCTGTGGAACTGAAGATGATCCGTGGAGTACGATAGGGAATCCAGGGAGCTTCTTCTCGATCTCGTGGAGAACGTCGAAAGCGAGTGGAGGTGGAACGAGACGACCGGTCTTAGGGTCTCTTGTGCACTGCTCCGGCTTGAACTTGTAGGCACCGTGTGAGGTTCCGATGGAGATGGCGAGGGAATCGCAGCCTGTACGTGTGGCGAAGTCGATGACCTCCTCTGGCTTTGTGTAGTGAGACTCCTCAGCGGCAACCTCATCCTCAACGCCGGCGAGAACGCCAAGCTCGGCCTCAACGGTAACATCATACTGGTGAGCGTACTC
>CAVKYA010000177.1:0-5704 GCA_963660255.1 Bacteroidaceae bacterium
GTATAGTATGTTCCGTTGGTCTGGAAACGCAACGATAGGTTCTGCGCGTCTCCAAGAGGCACCGGTCTCCACGAGTTCTTCTCGAACATTCGCTTGGTGGAGAAGTTGTTGAAGTTCACACCGACTGTCGCGACGAAAGTGTTGGCGCCCCATCCTCCGGAAAGTTCCAGCTGGCTGGAAGGTTTCTCAGTGACGTTATAGGCGATGTCCACGGTGTTGTTCAGCGAGTTAGGAAGAATCGACCAACCCTTGGAAGGATCCGCGATGGCCTCAGGGTCAAACTGTCCCAAAGAGGCGATTTCCCTGATGGAACGCTCAAAATCCGTCTGGCTGAACAAGTAACCAGGCCTTGTGGCCACCTGCCTGCGGACGACACGCTCATTGGTAAGGGTGTTGCCGTTGATGATGATGTTGTTGAGAGTAGCCTGCTTGCCTTCGGAGATTCTCATCTCCACATCCACGGAATCCCCTTCGATGTTCAGCTCGACAGGTGTCACATTGAAGAAGAGGTAACCGTTGTCACGGTAGATCTTGGACACGTCCTGATCACCTTGCTTGCCGCCTCCCAAAAGCCTCTTCTGCATCGTCACGACATCGTAAGGGTCGCCCTTGCCGATCTTCAAGACCTCGTTCAGCTGGTCGGTCGAGTACACGGAGTTGCCGGTCCAGGAAATGTTCCTGAAATAATATTTCTTGCCTTGGTCAATCTTGAAATCGATCCCCAGTCTGTCAGGTGTCACATAATAGATGGAATCCTTCACAATCCTGGCGTCACGGTAACCGGCCTCGTTGAACTTGCTGATAAGGTTTATCTTGTCATTAGGATATTCCTTCTCGTTGAATTTCTTGCTGTTGAAGAAGTTGTACCACTTCTTGGCCTTTGTCTTCTTCATCGAGCGGGAAAGAGCGAACTCAGAGAAGCCTTCAGTGCCGTCGAAATGGATGTCACGTATCCTCACCTTGGATCCACGGTCAACGGCGAAAGTCACCCTGATGGCGTTCTTGATGATCGAGTCCTTTTTCGTCTGAACGTCCACCTTGCAGTTCAGGAATCCCTTGTCGGCATAGAAGCGCTTGATGATATCCGTGGAAGTCTTGGCCACATAGTCGGAGAACTCTCCACCGCGGCGAAGGTTCAATCTCTCGTCCAGATCCTTCTGCTCACCTTTACGTACACCTGTGAAAAGCCATCTGGAGACCCTCGGACGCTCCTTGATGCAGATCTTGAAATAAGCCGAATCCCTGTCGGCGCTGAGATGATCAACCTCAAGGGCGACATTCTCGAAATACCTCTGCATCCAAAGCCTGGACACGATCGAGGAAAGGTCGTCGCTCGGTACAGTCACACGCATTCCTTTCTGAAGGCCGGTCAACGAAATGATCTGCTGGTCACTGAAATAGTGGTTACCATCCACAGAGACTCCACCGACATAATAAGTCCTCGGATTGTCAAAGTCAACCTCGACAGGCTCGGATGATTTCACGGATTCCTGCCCGAAGACCGGCACGGCGGCCACGGACAAAACAAGAAAGAGCAATAGACGATATACTTTCATCGAATCAGATTTCATTGAATTTAAGGTGCAAATATACGCAATTATTTAACTTTTCCATACCTGCGGTTCCTGTGGGAATATTCTTCCAACGCCTGCCGGAACTCTTCTTTCCGGAAATCAGGCCACAGAGTGTCCACAAAGACGAACTCTGAATATGCCGCCTGCCACAACAGGTAATTGCTTATCCTCTCCTCTCCGGAAGTGCGGATGATAAGATCCGGATCCGGAATCCCGTCAGTGACAAGATAATGTCCAAAATCCTCTATGCCAAGCGATTCCAGACCTTGAGGATCACCGGCATATTCCTTGGCCATTCTTTTCGCGGCCTTGAGTATGTCCCATTTTCCGCTGTAGCTCAAGAAGATGATCAGGGTCAGAAGAGGTTCTTTTCCAGGGGCGGGGGCGGTAACTTCCTCAGCCTTGCGGATCGCCTCCACTAGATTGCCGTCAAGTCTTGAAAGATTTCCGAGCACACGGAAAGATACTCCTTTGGCGGCCAGAGAATCGATCTCGTCAGCGATCGACTTCATCATAAGGCTCATCAATGTGTTCACCTCGGACTCGGGACGGTTCCAGTTCTCCTCGGAGAAAGCGAATAAGGAAAGGTACTTGACCCCTTCCTCCGCCGCGGCCTCAACACAGGCGCGGACGCTTTCGACACCGTTGTAGTGACCGGATACCCTTTCCAGTCCACGCTGCCGCGCCCATCGTCCGTTGCCGTCCATAATGATGGAGACGTGAACAGGTATATTCTTAATTTCGTTCATATTCCTAATTATTGCTCGCCGTTGTTCCGGATGTCCTCGCCCCAGAACAGTTTCGTGGTCAGAGCCTTTATAAAGCTGGTATTTTCAAGACGAACCCTTTTTAGCGAAAACTGTGCCACCATAACTTCCAGTCTCACGGAAGGCTTCACCAGATGGTTCCTGTTGTCCATTGAAAGCATCACGTTCCCGTCACGCGAACGCATAGAGACTGAAACCTTTGTAGTGTCAGGGACAACCAACGGCCTCGCGTTCAGGTTGTGAGGCGCTATCGGCGCTATTATCAACACCTTGGACTCAGGGGCACAGATAGGTCCCCCAACGCTCAACGAATATGCCGTGGAGCCCGAGCTGGTGGCGACCAGAAGCCCGTCAGCCCAATATGTCGGCAAGGGATGGCCGTCTATGGCCACATCTATACCGAGAAGAGCCGCTCCGGAACGATGTACGGACACCTCATTCAATGTATAAGGCCAGAATGTCGGGTCAGAGTCAAGGTCTCCGTGAACGGAAGTTTTGAGAAGCTCCCGGTCCTCGATGTACCAGCCTCCGGACAGCAGCGCATCACAGGCTTCTTCGGGACTATATTCAGAAAGGAATCCGAGCCGTCCCAGATTGACCCCGATGACAGGTATTCCCGTCTCACCGACGCACTGGGAGGCCGAAAGGAATGTCCCGTCGCCGCCGACGCTCATCACAAGATCCGTGTCGGGAAGGATATCGCCTCCGTCATTGATCTCATACAAGGTAAACGCCTCCCTCTCAAGCCGTTCAAGCATTGAGGAAAGCCTTTTGACGCGCAATGCGCCACCTTCTCTGGAATACAGTGCTATCTTCATAGCGGTTACCTTGCAAGCAATCAAAATTCAAAAATAGCACAATTCTGATTAAAACTGAACAGAAATCATTATTTTTGTGTGTTTATATGTGTACGAATATGACCAGACTTAGTGTAAACATCAACAAGATCGCCACCATCCGCAACGCTCGCGGCGGGAATATGCCCGATGTGGAAAAGGCGGCGACAGACTGTGAAAGATTCGGCGCGGAGGGTATCACCGTGCACCCGAGACCGGACGAAAGACACATCAGGTATTCTGACGTGAGGGCCATCAGGCCGACGATCACGACGGAGTTCAACATAGAAGGCAATCCTATCCCAAGTTTTGTGGACCTTGTGCTGGAAGTCGTTCCAGACCAGGTTACGTTGGTTCCGGACGCACACGACGCGATCACCTCCAACGCGGGCTGGGACACGATAGCGAACAAGGATTTTCTTACGGACATCTGCGCCACATTCAAGAGCAAGGGAATCCGCACTTCCATATTCATAGATCCTTCTCCCGCAATGGCGGAAGGAGCCAAGGCCTGCGGATGTGACAGGGTCGAGCTTTACACCGCCGACTATGCCGCGATGTATCCCGCCGGTCCGGAGAAGGCGATCGCCCCATACCTTGAGACCGCGAAGGCGGCGAGAGAGCTTGGACTGGGACTGAACGCAGGACACGACCTCAGCCTGGAGAACCTTGAATATTTCATCAGGACAATCCCTTGGACGGACGAGGTTTCCATAGGCCACGCCATCATCTGTGACGCGCTTTATATGGGTTTGGAAAAAACAATACAGGCCTATCTGTCCAAGATTAAGATTTTTTAGTTATTTTTGTAATCTTGAATATAATTTTTAACGATACAATAAAATGAAACAGACACCACTGATCATCAGCGTCATAGCCCTTGTTGCTGTGGCCGCACTCGGAATCATCCAGCTCACTTCAAACGGAAACGGCAAGAAGAAAGCCGCTACTGGTGAAGTGGTTGAAGCCACCGCACAGGCTGGATCCATCGTTTGGTTCGACCTCGACAGAGTACTCAACGAGTACGATATGGCCAACGACCTCAGATCCGTTGTGGAGACCAAGGTACAGGGCATCCAGGAAGAGATCAACAGAAGAGGCAACAAACTCCAGAGCGATGTCAACAAGTTCCAGTCAGACCTCGACAAGGGACTCCTCGTGCGCTCTGTAGCCGAGCAGAGAAACCTCAAGCTTCAGGAGCAGCAGAACAACTTCAACAACTATGCGGCGCAGAAGCAGCAGGAGATCGCCGAGGAGCAGCAGGTTATGATGAACCAGATCGGTGACGCCATCAAGACTTTCCTCGACAAGTTCAACGAGGAGCACAAGTATGCGATGATCATCGCCACCCAGGGCAGTGTCCTCCCGGCTCCCGTGGCCGCCGGGGATCCTGACCTTGACGTGACCGACGCGATCCTCGCCGGCCTCAACGACGAGTACATCCAGAGCAAAGGCAAGGGCGGGAAAGCCGCGCCGGCCGCCGCTGAGGAGTCCCAAACAGAGTAGGCTTTGAGAATCGCTCTCCTTTCCTGCTTCCACCCTTTCAGAGGAGGGATCTCCCAGTTCAACGCAAGTCTCTACTTGGAACTGGGCAAAAGCCACACTGTCAAGGCTTTCAATTTCAAGAGACAGTATCCGGAATTCCTTTTTCCGGGAAAGACGCAATATGTCACAAAGGATGATGACGCCGTACCCATCGAGAGCGAAGCTCTGTTGGATACGGCCAATCCTTTTACCTACGGGCGGACCTACAGGGCAATCCGTGACTGGAAACCGGATCTTGTGATTATCAGCTACTGGATGTCCTATTTCGGGCCGTCGCTCGGATTCGTGGCCAGAAGGCTGAGGAAGCGCTGCAAGGTCATCTCCGTGCTCCACAACGTCATCCCGCACGAGCCGAAGTTCTTCGACGCGCCTTTGACCAGATATTTCCTGTCGGGCTGCACGGGTAATGTGACGTTGTGCGACGAGGTCGCGGAAGATCTTCGCAGACTATCGCCCAAAGCATTGAACGCCACACTTTTCCACCCGATCTACGGGCACTTCGGCGAGAAGTTGCCCCGTGAGGAGGCGGAAAAGATTCTGGGACTCATGCCCGGAAAAAAGAACCTGTTGTTTTTCGGACTGATCAGGGAATATAAAGGGCTGGACATCCTTCTGGAGGCATTCGCCAGGCTGGATGACAGTTACCAACTCATCGTCGCCGGAGAGCCGTACGGCTCGTTCGACAAATACCGGAAGATCATCGACAACTCTCCGGCCAAGGACAGGATAAGGTTGTTCACACATTACATCAAGGACTCCGAGGTAAAGGACTATTTCTCGGCCGCCGATCTCGCCGTCCTGCCTTACAAGTCGGCAACGCAAAGCGGGATCAGCGCCATCGCCTACCACTTTGAGGTTCCGATGGTGGTGACCGATGTGGGTGGGCTGAGGCAGGCCATCGGAGACTGCGGAACAGGACTTGTTGCGCCAAAGGCAGACGCCGGCAGCATTGAGAGAGAGATCCGGACATACTTCTCAGACC
>CAVKYA010000178.1:0-5637 GCA_963660255.1 Bacteroidaceae bacterium
CCGAGGGCGTTTCTATATACAAGAAAGTGGCTGCATTTAAAGAGAATACGTTTGAGCCTCTTGTGAGTGCACAACGGCCATTTGGCTTACGTACATTTGTGAAAGGGAAAACTACCAATTTTTATGGTGCTATTACACTCTATCAGAATGGAGGTGTGGGTTATATTACAAGAGATGAGGTTGATCAAAACCAAAAACTGATTGACGAATATAAAATCTACATCTCGCGAGCCTACAATGCTGGCGACATATATCCACATCAAATAATAGGCAAACCAATTCTTGGAAAGCCAGGCACTTGTTGTACTGAAACATATGTAGCAATTGGACCATTTGAGAATGAAGCAGAAACGAAGAATGCTATTTCCTATATTCATACAAAGTTTTTCAGATTTATGGTGTTCCTGACCAAAGTGTCTCAGATGGCATCGTCAAAGGTTTACCAGTTTGTCCCTATTCAAGACTTCACGCACCCCTGGACCGACGAGATGCTGTACAAGAAGTATGGACTCGGCAAAGATGAAATCGCGTTCATCGATTCTATGATCCGACCGATGGAATAGCACCTATGTTTGATGACTGAATATATTTGGAAAGATGTCAGCGCAAGATCTACTTCGCGGCAGAGTCGCCGCGACCCCGACCATATATGCCTACGAGCATATTGATTATCCGGCTCACAAAGGATGGCTCAAGGTGGGCTACACCACACGCACGGCTGAGATTCGCGCGCGGGAACAGAATCAGACCAGTCACGTGAGGTACCGGATAGTTCTGGAGCGCCCGGCTATGCGCAAGGACGGGTCTTCGTTCGATGACAACCTTGTCCGCCGTATTCTCCGAAACGATCATATTCCTAATCCTGAGGGAGAATGGTGCGTATGTGGTGTGAGGGATGTTGAGAAGGCGATCGCCGCGGCTGTGGCGGGGAAGAACAGGATGATTGACCGCATCTATGACTTTGAGATGCGCCCTGAGCAGGAACGAGCCGTGGAGAAAACCTTCGAATATTTCAACGCCTTCAGGAAAGATCCGTCCAACCGTGGGCTCACACCGCACTTCCTTTGGAACGCCAAGATGCGCTTCGGCAAGACCTTCACCGCTTACCAATTGGCTCTCAGGATGGGATGGAAGAAGTTATTGATTCTCACCTTCAAGCCGGCTGTCAAGACCGCGTGGGAAGAAGATCTGCTGACTCACAAGGACTTCGAAGGATGGCAGTTCTGTCAAAAGCAGGATGACCGGGAGTTCAACCGTGTGGACGAACGCAAGCCTTTTGTCTGCTTCGCCTCCTTTCAGGATGTTCTCGGGAAGAATGCAGCAGGTGGCATCAAGGCCACGAACGAATGGATTCAGACCATAGGCTGGGACTGTATCGTTCTGGACGAGTACCACTACGGGGCTTGGGGCAGGAACGCCAAGAACTTTTACGACAAGAAGGACCCCGCGCTGCGCCGTGTCGAGGAAATGGAGGAGCTCATAACCGAGGATGCGGACAACACCCGTGAGCTGGAGGCACGTGAGATGTACGACGAAGACTTGATGCCGCTGCGCACCAGTGCCTACCTCTATCTTTCAGGCACACCGTTCCGGGCTATCTCGACCGGCGAGTTCATCGAGGAGCAGATATTCAATTGGACATATTCGGACGAGCAGGCCGCAAAGGAGGCTTGGCAAGGAGAAAACAACCCCTACGCACAGCTTCCCAAGATGGTGATGCTCACTTACCAGCTGCCTGACAGTATCAGTAGGATCGCCTCGCAAGGGGAGTTCGATGAGTTCGACCTGAATGAGTTCTTCCGCGCGGAGGATGACCATTTCCTGCACGAGGAATATGTCCAGAAATGGCTTGACCTCATTCGTGGTGCATATACCGAGAACATCGTGACGGAACTCAAGCTGGGTAAGGAGAAGCCGCCTATGCCGTTCTCCGACAGTCGTTTGCTCAGTTATCTCCAGCACACATATTGGTTCCTGCCGTCCGTGGCCTCTTGCCGCGCGATGTCCAAACTTCTCAGGAAGCGCTGCAACCGTTTCTATGATGAATATAAAGTGATCGTGGCGGCCGGTAACGAGGCCGGAATGGGAGCGCAGGCGGTGGGGCCGGTCTATAACGCAATGGAAGATCCGCAATTGACAAAGACCATCACACTCTCGTGCGGCAAACTTTCCACGGGTGTTACCGTCAAGCCTTGGACCGGCATATTGATGCTCCGCAACACGACCTCTCCTGAGACATATTTCCAAGCTGCGTTTCGCGTCCAGTCACCGTGGACCATCAAGGACGAACACGGAAAAGAGGTCATACTCAAGCCTTTCTGCTATGTCTTTGATTTCGCTCCCAACCGGGCACTGAGGCAGGTGCAGGAATATAGCTGCCAGCTCAACGTCCACGAATCCAACCCCGAGAAGAAGGTGGAGGAGTTCATCAAGTTTCTTCCAATCCTGGCATTCGACGGCTCATCGATGAAGGAGATTGATGCCGCCGGAGTGCTGGATATGGCTATGAGCGGCACCACGGCGACTCTGCTTGCCCGCCGCTGGGAGAGCGCAGTGCTGGTCAATGTGGACAACGCCACCCTCTTGCGCCTGATGAATAACCCGGAGGCAATGAAGGCCTTAATGAATATAGAAGGCTTCCGCAACCTTAATTCCGACATCGAGACCATCATCAACAAGTCCGAACACGTCAAGAAAACCAAGAAAGAAAAGGGCGACGACCTCTCCGCCACGGAAAAGAGGCGATTGACCGAAGAGGAGAAGGAGTTCAAGAGCAAACGCAAGGAGATTCAGGACAAACTCATCAAATTCGCGACCCGCATCTCGGTTTTTATGTACCTTACGGACTTTCGGGAATATTGTCTGAAGGATGTCATCGAACAGCTGGAACCTGCTCTCTTTCGTAAGGTCACGGGACTGACACTCAAGGATTTCAGTCTGCTAGTAAGTCTTGGCGTGTTCAACAGCGAACTGATGAACGACGCTGTTTACAAGTTCAAGCGCTACGAGGATTCATCCCTTGAATATACCGGAATAGACAAGCATTCCGGCACCGTGGTCGGTCTGTGGGACACCGCGATTGACACCTCCAAGGTCGGACCTGTTAATGGCGGAGTCGTGGACAATTCGTCCTCGTCACCTGACAATGACTGGAGGGTGGAATCATCCGGTGGCCTTTCCGGGCATAGTGAGTACCTTTCCCATAAGCCGTGGGAGAACCTCTGTCCCGGCGACTCCGTCACCCACAAAAGTCTTGGCCACGGCACCATCGTGACCCTTGATGATAACTATCTGATTGTCAAATTCACCGACCGGGAATCCAAGTTCCGTTACCCCTCCGCCTTTGAGAAAGGCTATCTGGTTGTATAGACATTCTGCCACTCGAATCTTTGACATCCGGTTTAAATCAAGGTGCACTCCCGGGCAACGTTTTCGCCCAAAAATGTTGCCGAAGGACTCTTTCTGACACTCTTCGGCAACGAAATCGCACAAAAACGTCGCCCGAGAGTTTTGGCTGATTACGACAGCGGCATTATAAGTGGAAAATGCTGCCGTCGTAGGCTTTTCTACCATTGACAGGAGCGATATTGCCTGTTTATGCTCCTCTGGCGATGCCCTTGCTTTTTGACTTTTCCGACTTTGCTCCGAATCTGATGCTTCTCCATACTTTTCTTTTGTCGTGAATTTTGCGTAAGTTTGTAAGTTAAACAGACGTTCAAGGAATGTTCAGGAAACTTGCGGACAGAATGAAGGAGTTCAAGCTCACGATGAGGATGAAGCTGACGCTGAGCCTCAGCGCGATAGCTGTGACTCTGCTTGTCTCCAGCGTGATCTCCATCATGGAGTACTACAAGATGAGCAACTATGTGTCGGACCTCATCGCGGACAATATCCGTAGCGTCAATGTCGCGCAGAAACTGTCCGAGGTCACCAACAAGTACAATCTGGACTTGTTGACGGTGATCGGAGACGATTCGGTCAACACACTGCCGGATTTCCATCAGAAAGAGTTTATGGGACATTGTGACTCTTTGCGTAACTCCTTGACTTCCGACAAGATGGTGCCGCTGACAGATTCCGTGGTCTATGCCTATTCGGCCTATATGCTGACTTCATTGGAACTCAATGATGTGCTGCTTTCGGACTTCATCGACACTAGGGCTTGGTACTTTGACAGGCTTCAGCCTAAGTTCCGGAGACTCAATTCCTACATCGATGTTCTGAACAGCGCCATCTACGATGACCTGAAGAAGAACTCGCTGACATTCCAGAGGGGATTCTACCGGAGCATCATTCCGGGAGCTGTGGCAGTGGGTGTCGGGCTGTTGCTTGTGCTGATGCTGCTGTTCTTCATCCTTGTGTATTATGTGAATCCGATATACAGGATGCTGGCGGGGCTGAATAATTACCGGTCGTTCAACAAGAAATATTCATACTCGTTTGAGGGGGATGACCAGTTGGCGGAATTGAATGACGGCATCACGGAGCTGACGGGGGAGAATCAGATGCTGCGCAAGAGGGTGGCGAATCTGAGGGCAAAGGTCGCTTCGACAGGCTCAGCGACCGCTACCTCTCCGGTCTTGGAACCAACGCCTTCGGTCACTGAGCCATTTCCACCGGTCACTGAGCCTGCCGAAGTGACTGGCACAGCCAAGAACAATAATTAAAGAATATCCGAATGAACATCAAGGTGATCTCAAGAAATGTGGGCTACGCACTGCTTGTCAGCGCGTTGTTTATGTTTCTGTCAATCCTGGTCTCGGTGGCGAACGGCAACGACAGTGCCTTGGCCGCCCTGCTGATCAGTTTCACGATCACCTTCACCGTCGGGATATTCCCGTTCATATTCGTAAGAAAATCTGCCGCCATCACCCTTAAGGACGGCTATATGATCATCGTCCTCTCCTGGCTTCTGTCCTTCATATTCGGAATGCTTCCGTATGCACTTTGGGGAGGGCCGTTCACGATCATAAATGCTTGGTTTGAAAGCGTTTCCGGCTTCACTACGACAGGATCCACGATTCTTGACAACATCGAGGCGCTGCCGAATAGCCTTCTGTTCTGGCGCTCATCCACGCATTTCATAGGTGGTTTGGGAGTCGTTGTCTTCTTGCTGCTGATCATTCCGAGTTCGTCTCAGATGCGGTTGAGGTTGACCAGTCTGGAACTGTCATCACTGTCCAAGAGAGAGTACCGGTCCGGGGCCAACAAGACCGTTTACATATTCACATACGTTTATTTTGGAATGGCGGTCGCCTCGTTCCTGCTTTATGTGATGGCTGGGATGAGCCCTTTTGACGCGATAAACCACGCGATGAGTGTCACGGCGACAGGTGGCTTCAGCACGCGGAATCTTTCGATCGGAGCGTACAATTCGGTGCCGATCTACCTGATCACGATGTTCTTTATGCTGCTGTCCTCCATCCATTTCGGGATGGTGTTCGTGGCCATCGCAACCAGATCGCTCAAGCCGTTCCGGAACGAGATATTCAAGTTCTACATTTGGTCGCTGGTCGTGACGAGCGTGATTGTGGCGATGTCGCTGAGGGTTCACGGAATCGAGAAGACTTGGGGTGACGCGCTGCTTTCCGGCTCTTTCCACATCCTGAGTTTCGCTTCCACGACAGGTTTCAGCAT
>CAVKYA010000179.1:0-5623 GCA_963660255.1 Bacteroidaceae bacterium
CAAAGAGCGACGCGTTGAAATCCATCATCTCGAAGATGGACAGTTTCGTCCCGTTAACTCGCACGTTGCCGTCCTCGCCGGAAGTAACCGTTCCGATCTCGATGGCGTTCTCGAAGTCAAGCGCGCTGCCGTCGGTCTCAACCACGATGGAACCGTAGCTCAGATTGAACAGCTCATCCTCCGAAAGGTTCACGTCGAACCCGAAAGCGTTGCCGAAACTCATCTTGCAGAGCGCCTCGGCCACACCACCGAATCCCACGGCCCAACCGGCCACGATCGTTCCGTCCTCTATCTTTTCCTGAATATGATTCCAGTTCCTCTTGAGCTGCTCCGTGTCAGGCATCTTGTCCGCGAGCGGAGTGTGCTTCACGAGGTAGAGGCGGTCTCCCTCCCATTTGAGTTCCGGAGAGATCACCTTGTCAGCCTTCACCGGAGTGATACCGAACGCGATGAGAGTAGGTGGAACGTGGATCGTACCGTCCTCAGTCTCGAATGATCCGCTCATCGAATCCTTGCCTCCGATGGAAGCGAGTCCAAGCTCCTTCTGCATCTTCAAAGCACCGAGCAGGGCCGCGGTCGGCTTGCCCCACACCTTCGGGTCGGCGGTCATCCTCTCGAAATATTCCTGACAGGAGAATCTCATTGTCTCCCAATGACCTCCCGCCGCCACAACCTTGCTGCAAGCCTCGATGAATGAATATGCCGCACCGTGGTAAGGGCTCCAGTCGCAGAGGTCCGGGTTGAAGCCGAACGCCATCATACTGGCTGTGTCCGTGTACCCCTTGACAGGAAGTTTCTGCACAGAGACCTGGGTTTCTGTTGTTTGCAATTCTCCTCCGAACGGCATCAGCACGGTTGAACGGCCGATGGTGGAGTCGAACATCTCTATAAGGCCTTTCTGGCAGGTCACATTAGGGTCCTGCAAGTTGGCGAACATTCTCTCTTTCAAATTCTTGCCCGGAACGTCACGGAAGAACGGATCCCTGTCCTCGACCGCTCCGATCGTGGCCTTTGAATAGTGCTTCGCACCGGCGCTGTCGATGAACGCTCTGGTGAGATCCACGACGATCTTGTCACCATAGAACATCCTCATTCTGGCGGTGTCTGTGACCTCGGCCACGTGTGTCACCTCGATATTCTCTGAATGACAAAGCGCCTTGAATTCCTCCTCATCCTTGGCCTCCACTACGACCGCCATACGTTCCTGTGACTCGCTGATGGCCAATTCGGTGGAGTTCATCCCGCTGTATTTGACCGGAACACGGTCAAGGTAGATGTCCAGCCCGTCGGCAAGCTCGCCGATGGCGACACTCACTCCGCCAGCTCCGAAGTCGTTTGATTTTTTTATCAGCTTGGTTACCTCCGGCCTTCTGAAAAGTCTTTCCAACTTTCTCTCCTCCGGAGCGTTACCCTTCTGAACCTCACTTCCGCAAGTCTCAAGGGACTCCTCGGTGTGCTCCTTTGATGAGCCGGTCGCTCCTCCGATTCCGTCACGTCCCGTACGGCCGCCGATCATCAGCACGACATCCCCGGCCTTAGGGCTTTCCCTTCTCACATCCTCGGCCTTCACGGCTCCGACCACGGCTCCGACCTCCATTCTCTTGGCTGTGTACCCTTCGTGGTAGATCTCACGGACGTGGGTTGTCGCCAGACCGATCTGGTTGCCGTAGGATGAATATCCCTGCGCGGCCTTCTTGGTGATGACCTTTTGCGGCAGCTTGCCTGGAAGCGTCTCGCTGACAGGCTTGTAGATGTCTCCCGCTCCTGTGACACGCATCGCCTGATAGACGTAGGAACGTCCGGAAAGGGGGTCTCTGATGGCTCCTCCGAGACAGGTCGCCGCGCCTCCGAACGGCTCGATCTCCGTAGGGTGGTTGTGGGTCTCGTTCTTGAACATCAGCAGCCACTTCTCGGTCTGCCCATCGACATCCACATCAATGAATATGCTGCAGGCGTTGTTCTCCTCGCTGATCTCCATATCGTCCAGCAATCCGTTCTGCCTTAGATATTTCGCACCGATAGTGGCCATATCCATAAGGTTCAGTCCCTTCTTCTCACGGCCGGTCTCCGAGCGCATCTTCATATACAGGCTCAACGTTCCGTCAATGTCCTCCTTGATGAAGGAATCTTCCACGTCGATGCTTTCCAATTCCGTCGTGAAAGTCGTGTGGCGGCAATGGTCGCTCCAGTAGGTGTCTAGAATCCTGAGCTCTGTCTCATTCGGATCCCTGCCTTCCTCTGTGAAGTACCGGACAACCTCGGCGAGGTCATCGGCGTTCATCGCGAGGCCCATCTTTTTGCAATATGCCTTCAGATCGTCTCCGCTCATATTCCTGAATCCTTCGAGTACGGGAACCGGCTTGACGGCGGCGTGCTCTGTGTCAGCCAGTTTGCTCAGGTCTTTCGTGCGGGATTCCACCGGGTTGATGTAGTAGTGACGGATCTTCTCAATAGTCTCCTCTGAAGCGTCCGCGTCAACAATCAGGAGTTTCGAGCTCTTGATGCTGATCTGTGCCGAGGGCTCGATCAGATGCACGCAGTCCACGGCCGAGGCCGCCCTCTGGTCGAACTGGCCGGGCAGGTACTCAACGGCGATGTACTTCGCTCCGTTAAGGTCAATACTGTCTTTGACAGAGTCGGTCACAATCTCACCGAAGACGCTGTAGCGGCTCTTTTCCAGCAGTTCCGGCGTGAATCCGAAAAGGTCATAAACATTAAGCAGCCGAAGCGTTTTCAGCTCCAGCTGCAAGTTCTCGTTGAGCTCCCCAAGAAGGCTCTTTGCCTCCACCTGGAACTCAGGGTGTTTCTCCACGAAAATGCGGTAATTGGACATCTTTGCAAGTTCTTTTTTGTCTATCGCAAAGTTAGCCTTTTCGGCTCACATTTACAAATTTTGGGCGTGAATGGCAACTGACTGTAAATGAATATATTCGTGAATGCCGCCGGGCGAATTTGGAGGGCGGCGTTTCGTAAAATATTGAATGCCAAAGGGTGAGGTTCCACCTTTTGACATTCAATGAATTGCGGATCTGTGCCGGGAACCAGAGCGATGTGGCTCCAAGATTGGGAACTTTAAGTCAACCCATTTTAGAAGCTGTTTTGATTTTGATTGAAGATTTTTTGCCTCGAAGGGCATTTCAAACAAATCAAAACAGCTTCTTAGTCGATCCACTGGCTGAAGAAGCGCCAGATCTCGGAGCAGGTGTCCATATCCTTGTCTGACCAGGAATGGTCACCGCCTTCGACTTTGTAGAGCCAGACTTCGGTTGGTTTTCCGCCTTTCACCGCCGGCTTTCCGGCCTTGAACTGATAGAGGGTGACTTGGTTACGACCATCGCGGCGAGGAAGTTCGGAGACATATTCCTCGGTGCAGCCATTTACGGCGATGATCCTGCTGACCGCCGCAGGGACTGGAATATACGCTCCCCAGCCACCTTTGTTTTCTGGATCGCCGAGCCATTCGGAGACTCTGTCCTGCGTGCCGTGGACTTCCATAAATGGAAGCGGGTGCTTGTAGGAATATTCAGTCTCCATCCAGTTGAACTGCAGTCCGGCTATCGAGGCCATCGCCTTGAAGGCCTTCGGGGCGCGCATCGCGATCAGGTAGATGATGTCGCCGCCGTTGGACATTCCGGTGAGGAAGGTGTTCTTGGGGCTGAGGTCGAATTCCTTCTGGAGTTCTTTGGAAAGGGCGATGAGGAACTTCACGTCGTCGGTCTTCATCCCTTCCTGAGAAGGGTAGCGGACGTTCCAGCCTGGTTTGCCTTTCGGATCCTTTATCCCCTGAGGGTAGCAGACGGCGAATCCGTTGGCGTCGGCGACATCCATCATCGCTTTCTTACCCTTGAGGGCCGAGCCGCCGTAGCCGTGCAGAACTATCACGAGCGGAGCACCTGCCTTCAATCCTTCCGGACGGTAGAGGTAATATTCACGCTCAAGTCCTTGATTCTTCATCGTGTGGCGCTCGCATCTTTCCTTGACTCCGCGCTCTTGGGCAGGGGAACTATAGAGCGTGGATGCTTCGACAGGCTCAGCATCCGGCTGGGGCACTGCCTGAACAAAAAGGTGGGTGCTTGCTGGTCTTGTGGTTTGATAAGGCTCGGCATCCGGTTGATTCGTAATTAGGAATAGGTTTTGTCTGCTTGTTTGGTCGCTGAAGACGTTAGCTCGGTCACAGAACCAGTTTGCCTGGTCGCCGGTGCTGTTCGGTCGGTCGCTGAGCCTGTCGAAGCGACAGTCTATGGCGTAGTTCGACCCATTGCTCCCCACAGCACTGGCAATAGTCAGGAACACTGCAATAATCGTGGAGGATAACATATTGACTGATTGATTTTTAATGAATATCCTCCCGTCGAATATGGCGGGAGGATAATGCTTATAATTCTGATTTACAGATTGTTATTCTCCACGCACTATTTGCTCTCGGCAGCCTCGACAGCCTTGAAATAGCGGTAAGAGTTCACTTTGAGCTCACCGGCGGCCGGCTCGTCAAGCACAACGATTCCGTCTTCGTGGAGCTGAAGGGCTGAAAGGGTGACATAGTGGCTGACGCAGCCCTCGATGGCCTCTCTCACGACTCTTGCCTTCTTGCTTCCGAAAGCGAGGATGAGAACCTCCTTGGCCCCGCATACGGTGGCGACACCGACAGACATCGCGCGCTTTGGAACCAGGTTCGCGTCACCGCCGAAGAAACGGGAGTTGACCTCGATCGTGTCCTGAGTCAAAGTCACGACCCTTGTCCTTGAATTGATGGACGAGAACGGCTCGTTGAAGGCCAGATGTCCGTCCTCGCCGACTCCGCCGAGGAACAGGTCGATTCCGCCAGCCTCGACAATCGCTTTCTCGTAGTCCTCGCACTCCTTGTCAAGGTCAGCGGCGTTTCCGTTGAGAATGTGGATGTTGCCTGCCGGAATGTCGATCTTGTCGAACAGGTTCTTGTGCATAAAGCTGTGGTAGCTCTCAGGATGGCTCTCGGCGATCCCGACATATTCATCCATATTGAAGGTGATGACATTCTTGAATGAGATCTCTCCTGCTGCGCACATCCTTGCGAGTTCGGCGTAGGTGTCCAGAGGGGTTGAGCCGGTAGGCAGCCCGAGCACGAACGGCTTGTCGGTCTTCTCAGCCTTTGCCTTGATGGCCGCGGCGATATGATGGGCGGCCCAGAGGGAACCTTCCTTCTTTGTGTCTCTGATGATTACTTTCATTGTGATATTCTTTTAATATGTTATTTCAATTTTGGGAAGACCTTGTTATTTCAGCCTTAGGAAAACCTCGATGGCTTGATATTCCGCCATTCCGAGTTCGTCGTAAAGCTTCGCGGTGTTCTGTGTGCGCTCTTCGGCCCTCTGCCAGAACTCCCTCGGGTCATCGCCAGGGAACGGAACGATGTCCTTTTGGGACAGGTGACGGAATATGGCGTGGCGTTTTTCGATGAGCTCGTCCGGGCTGAGAGGAACGGCCATATCTACTCTCCAAAGCTCCCACTCCATCCACGCTCCTCTGTAGAGCCAGATTGTGGTGTCGTTCAGCCAGTCGTTGCCCTCTTCCTTAAGCTGCTCGATGGCCTCAAGGGCGGCCTCCGTGCAGACCCTGTGCGTTCCGTGTGGATCGGCAAGGTCTC
>CAVKYA010000180.1:0-5616 GCA_963660255.1 Bacteroidaceae bacterium
TCCCGGATGATGTTGAGGGGAAAGGGAAACTTTTTTACTAAACGCGGAGTTTAACAAAACCAAATTTTATGAGTAAAAAAATCTTTATGGTCTTGGTCTTCCTACTGACAGCGGCAGGACTGCTGTCGGCCCAGACGAGAACCGTCAAAGGAAATGTCATCTTCTCGGAAGACGGACAGCCGGCGATCGGGGCGTACGTCTCGGTGGAAGGAACCAAAATCGGTAGTATCACCGATGTGGACGGCAACTTCCAGATCACGGGAGTGCCTGCAAGCGCAAAATTTGTTGTTGTAACCTACCTTGGAGCCAAGGAGAAGAGGGTCGAGATTTCAGACGTGATGAAAATCACGGTTGATCCTGATTCTGAGGTTCTTGAGGGGGTTGTGGTGACCGGTATGCAGAAGATGGACAAGCGTATGTTCACCGGTTCTGCTACAAAGATCAGCGCCAATGACGCCAAACTGGACGGTATGGCTGACATCAGCCGATCCCTTGAAGGAAGGGTGGCCGGTGTGTCTGTGCAGAACGTGTCTGGTACTTTCGGTACGGCTCCAAAGATCCGTGTCCGTGGCTCGACTTCCATCTATGGCTCGTCAAAGCCGCTGTGGGTCGTTGACGGAGTGATTATGGAGGACGTGGTCGAGGTGAGCGCCGAGGATCTTTCCTCCGGAGATGCCAACACCCTGATCTCCTCTGCCATCGCCGGACTTAACTCCGACGACATCGAGAGCTTTGACATCCTCAAGGACGGTTCCGCGACCTCAATCTACGGAGCGCGGGCTATGGCGGGAGTCATCGTCGTGACCACGAAGAAAGGACGCGCCGGACAGGCACACATCACCTACAATGGTGAATATACGATGCGTCTGAAGCCGATGTACAGCACCTTCAACATTATGAACTCCCAGGATCAGATGGGCATCTATCAGGAACTTCAGCAGAAGGGTTGGCTCAACTACGCTCACACTTCCACGGCTTCTGACAGCGGTGTCTATGGAAAGATGTACCAACTTCTGAGTGAGTACGATCCGAAGACCGGACAGTTCGCTCTCGCCAACACTCCGGAGGCGAAAGCTGAATATCTCCGCGCGGCCGAGTACCGCAACACCGACTGGTTCGACCGTCTGTTCTCGACATCCATCCAGCACACTCATTCCGTCAGCATCTCCGGAGGTTCCGAGAAGACAAGCTATTATGCCTCAATGAGTATAATGGACGATCCTGGGTGGACAAACCAAAGTAACGTTCAGCGTTATACTGCGAATATGAACCTTACTTACAAGATCTTCGACAACCTGTCCCTCAATCTCATCAGCAACGCTTCCTACAGAAAGCAGAGGGCTCCGGGAACCTTGAGTTCTTCGATCAACGCTGTGACCGGCGAGGTGAAGAGAGACTTCGACATTAACCCGTACTCCTACGCACTCAACACTTCCAGGACTCTTGATCCGGACGTGTTCTACACCAGGAACTATGCTCCGTTCAACATTATGTACGAGTTGGACAACAACTATCTTGACCTGGACGTATTCAATTTCAGGAATCAGGCTGAAATGAAATTCACTCCGATCAAAAAGCTGGAACTCAGTGCTTTGGCTTCAGTGAAATATTCACAGACCACCCGTGAGCACAATGTGCTTGACAACTCCAACCAGGCGTTGGCCTACAGGGAAATGAGCACCTCGACCATCAGGAACAGCAACCCGTTCCTCTACACGGATCCTGACAATCCTTACTCTCTTCCTGAGACTGTGCTTCCTAACGGTGGTATCTTCCAGCGTACGGACAACAAGATGTCCGGTTGGGACTTCCGTGCCACGGCAAGCTACAACGATCAGTTCGGCGAGGATCATCTGCTGAACCTTTACGGTGGTATGGAGGTCAACAGCGTTGACCGTCACGCTGTCTGGTTCAGAGGCTGGGGTATGCAGTATGATATGGGTGAGATCGCCAATTACAACTATCTCGTGTTCAAGAAAGGTTCCGAGGACGGCGCTGATTACTACACCCTCGGCAATTCACGAGAGCGCAGAGCCGCTTTCTTCGGCACAGGAACATATTCATTCAAAGGAAGGTACATCATCAACGGCACCGTCCGCTACGAGGGATCCAACCGACTCGGAAAATCCCGCACCGCAAGATGGCTTCCGACGTGGAATGTGTCCGGAAGATGGAATGTGCACGATGAGCCGTTTATGAAGGGTCTCTACCCTTACGTCTCCCACTTTGCGCTCAAGGCGTCATATTCATTGACAGGAGAGAGCGGTCCGTCCTGGGTCAACAATTCTGAGGTGAAGATCAGCAGTGAGATTCCTTGGAGACCATCTTCAAGCCTTAGGGAGTCAACCCTTTACATCGCCAGCCTTGCGAATGAGGATCTTACCTTCGAGAAGAAGCACGAGTTGAACATCGGTTTTGAGTCCGGCTTCTTCGACAACAGAATCAATTTCGCCCTTGACTGGTACAAGAGAGACAACTTCGATCTGATCGGTCTGACCAACACTCCTGGTGTCGGCGGTGAGGTGAGAAAGTACGGTAACATCGCTTCGATGAAGTCCAGCGGTGTCGAACTGAGCCTCACTACGACCAACATCAAGACAAGAGACTTCACTTGGTCAACGAACTTCATCTACTCGCACACGAAGAACGAGGTTACCGACCTTCTGACCTCACAGAGAGTCATCGACCTTATCTCTGGTACCGGATTCGCTCAGGAAGGCTATCCGAACCATAGTATCTTCTCGATTCCGTTCAAGGGCTTGAACTCTGAGGGTCTTCCTACGTTCCTCAATGAGAACGGCGACATCACCGTCACCGACATCAACTTCCAGAACAGCGATCCCGACAAACTCGGATTCCTTGAATATTCCGGAACCTCAGAGCCTACGGATGTCGGCTCCCTCGGCAACACGTTTAAGTTCAAGAGATTCACTCTGAATGTGTTTATGACCTACTCGTTCGGCAATGTCATCAGGCTTGACCCTGTGTTCAAGAACACCTACACGGATCTTTCCTCGATGCCTAAGGAGTTCCGAAACCGTTGGGTTGTCCCTGGAGACGAGAACATCACCACTGTCCCTGTCATCGCAAGCCGTTGGCAGAACAAGAAGTATTCATCTTTGAGCTACGCCTACAACGCCTACAACTACTCGACAGAGCGTATCGCAAGCGGAGACTTCATCAGAATGAAGGAAATATCCCTCTCTTACGAGATGCCGTCAAAGATCGTCAAGGCTTTGAAGATGAATTCTATGTCTCTTAAACTACAGGCCACGAACCTCTTCCTGATCTACGCTGACAGCAAGCTCAACGGTCAGGATCCTGAGTTCTTCAACACCGGTGGTGTGGCGGTTCCTGTCCCTAAGCAGTTCACTTTGACACTTAAGCTCGGACTCTAAACACAAGAAAAGTTATGAAAACATTCAAGATAACATACATTCTGGCGGCAGTCATCGCTTTGACCGGTCTTTCCGCCTGCAACAAGTTCCTCGACACGACTCCGGACAACAGAGCCACTGTTGACTCAGAGGAGAAGGTGATTTCGCTTCTCGGATCGGCATATTCAGAGAACGACCACATCCTCATCGCCGAGTTCTATTCCGACAATGTGGATAACTATGGCATCCAGTACACGGGAACAAGCCCTTTCTTTGATTCCATCTATGAATGGAGCGAATTGGAGGAGTCCAACAATGAGTCCACGGAGAGAATCTGGGGATCATACTATTCCGCCATCGCTTCGGCCAATCAGGCCATCATCGCGATTGATGAGCTTGGCGGTCCGGAAACATCCACTGCCTTGAGCCAGGCTCTCGGCGAGGCTTACCTTTGCCGCGCATATTCCCATTTCATCCTTGTGAATATGTTCTGCCTTCAGTACAACAAGCAGACAAGCACGACGGATCTCGGAATACCGTATATGACCAAGCCGGAGACCACCCTCGCTCCTCATTACGAGAGAGGCAACGTGGCTGATGTCTATGCCCAGATCGAGGAAGATCTTGAGAAAGGACTTGCGCTTGTCGGAGACGACAACTACACCGTACCGAAGTACCATTTCAACAAGCTTGCGGCCTACGCTTTCGCCGCTCGCTTCTACCTCTTCTACGAGAAATATGATCAGGTGATCAAGTACGCTGACCTTTGCCTTGGCTCATCTCCGTCCACGATGCTCAGGGATTATGATGTCCTTGCCACGATGCCGAACGGAAGCCCTCAGCAGCAGCCGACAACCCTTCACTACGTGGATCCTTCGGTCAACGCCAACCTGCTTCTCTTCACTGCATTCTCTGTTATGGGTCAGGCTTTCGGAGCGTACAGTACAGCGTCGATGTACTCCCACGGTGCCTATCTGGCTAATTATGAGGACTGTCTGGCAGCCCAGCCTTGGGGTGGCGCAGCCTATAAGGACGCTCCGGCGGTCTATGTCGGGAGTATGGACAGAGTGATCTTCTGGAGATGCCCAAGAATATTCCAATACACTGACCCTGTCGCCGGAATCGGCTACATCAGAACCGTTTACCCTGCGCTCAGCACTGATGAGTGCCTGCTTAACAGGGCAGAGGCCTATGTGCATCTTGGTGACTACAACAAGGCTTGCGAAGACCTCAACCTTTGGGTGCACAATTGCAACACTACCACAGCTGATATGTCACCGGAGTCTATCAAAAACTTTTATGATAAAGTGGATTACTGGGAGTGGAACAAGTCCACTGTTAAGAAGCATATCAACCCTGTTTTCGGCGCTGTTGAGGAAGGATCACAGGAAGAGGCTATGTACCAATGCATACTTGCCGCCAAAAGGGTTGAGTCCCTCGGCCTTGGCCAGCGTTGGTTTGATGTCAAGCGTTTCGGAATCGAGATTCATCGCAGAAGTATGGATATGACCGGAAAGCCGATGACCCTTACCGATTCAATGCCGATTGATGACCCTCGCAGAGCTATGCAGCTTCCGGTCCGCGTCATTGCCGCCGGTGTTACACCTAATCCTCGTTAAACTCCGCGTTTAGTAAAAAAGTTTCCCTTTCCCCTCAACATCATCCGGGAAGTCTTCCGCCAAAAAGATCAATTTCACAAAGGAATATCGCAAAACGCCTTTCTGTATCGTTTAAGTGGGGCTGCAAGATAGGCAAAAATTTTCATAAACAAGCAATCGGCCACATAAAAAAATGCACCCAAAGCATCGCCAGAGCGCGTTGATAGCTTTTATTTGATTGTTTTCAAAAAGGTTATGCCAATATTATTTATAACACAAAATGTTGTCTGAGAGGTACGCTTGGGCATACCACCTGACAACTAACGTTTATGTACGGAATTTCAATAGGTGTGCAGGCTGAAGCCTTGGGCGGAAGGGAGGTAGTTTACGCCCCACCAGCACATTTGGAGGAGGATGAAAGAGAATATCAGGAGGAGAAGAGAGCGACGAAGGGATTTGCGGGAGCGTGATGTCACTTCGGCAGGCTCAGTGACCGAAGTTGGACATTGTCCTTGACGTAGATGAAGATAGAGCAGGTAGCTGAGCCAGGTGGCGGCGGCCCAGGTTTCCTTCGGATCCCAGGTCCAGTAATCACCCCAGGCTTGTTTGGCCCAAAGGGCACCCATCACTATGCCCATTGT
>CAVKYA010000181.1:0-5613 GCA_963660255.1 Bacteroidaceae bacterium
TTCTCCAGACACGCACATCGTTGTACCAACGCCCGTTATATTCCCGAGCCCTCAGGTTGAAAGCCACTTTGACCGAATCTCCGACCTGATACTTGTCCAGATCCGCGACCTTGTCGTTCCCGAACGCCGTGAGGCACACGTCCGCCGGGTAGTTGCCGTCCTGATATTCAAGGACGAAATCCTGCTTTGTCCAGGAGCCTTTCGCTCCCTGTCCGCTTTGCTTGGCAAGCTTCTGCTTGATCCTGCCTTCTATTTCCAATGCCATAATATTCAGATCTTTGGTTTTGTAAAAATTAAACCTGCTCGGCGCCGGGCGCAAAGCAGGCTTTGTTGTCCGCTGCTTGGCAGGGATTATTTCTTGTCCTCTACGACAGGCTCAACGAAGTGCTTTACAGAGTCGAGCTGGATGTCGAAAACGAGAGTTGAGTAAGGATCGATGCCGTTGGTTCCGCGCTCGCCGTAGCCAAGCTCTGAAGGAACATAGAGGGTAGCCTTTCCGCCCTCGCCGAGAAGCTGGAGACCCTCGGTCCATCCAGGTATGACCCTGTTGAGCATAAGCATAACAGAAGGCTGTGCCTCAGCGACTTCCTCGATGACGGTGCCGTCCTTGAGGGCGAGTTTGTAGTGCACGTAAACGGTGTCCTTCGCGCTGTTAGGCTTAACCTCGCTTCCGGCTTCCTTGATAATGTACTGGAGACCGCTCTCGGTAACCTGCACGCCTGCCTTCTTCTTGTTGGCCTCAAGGAACTTGTTTTCCTCTGCCTTGTTGATGGCTCCTACATATTCAGACCTCTTCTCGATGAATTCGCTCATAATGCGGTTCATCTCCTCAGGATTTACCTTGAACTGCTTTACGAAATCAGTGTCGCGAGGGGTGCCCTTCGAGGCCACGAAATCCGCGGCTCCCTTCTTGATCATATTGAAGTTGAGGTCACCCATATTGTAGTTCTTGATCATAGAACCGAGCTGGATTCCGAGAAGGTAGCTGACAGAGTCAACGCTTGCCTTTGAAGGAAGAAGCTCCTTAGGGTTCACTGGTTTTACAGGGTTGGCGACCGCGGTGCTGTCCGCGCCGTCAGCCTTTCCGCTGACATTTCCGGAATTGCAGGCTACGGCTGAAAGAAGCATCGCGGCTGCTGCAAACATTTTGATTGTCTTCATAATATTAATTATTTTATAAGTTGTCTATGTCCGTTTTTGCGCATATAGCCCAAAAGTCCTGCAAATATCGCAAAAATTATTGACTTTATTATTCATAAAGTTCCAAAATGCTTGTTTATCCCGAAAACAATCACTATTTTTAGAAATAATTAGGAACACTATGGGAATTGACTCGTCATTACTGTATTCCAAGTTGAAAGAATTCTTTGGTTTCGATTCCTTCAAAGGGGATCAGGAGAAGATTATCCGCAACCTTCTTGAAGGCAAGGACACCTTTGTCCTTATGCCGACTGGTGGCGGCAAATCCTTGTGTTTCCAGCTGCCGGCCTTGGTGCTTCCGGGCACGGCGATCGTGATCTCGCCGCTCATCGCCTTGATGAAGAACCAGGTCGATGTGATCAGGGGCTTCGTGGAGGAACAGAACGGGATCGCCCATTTCCTGAACTCGTCGCTCAACAGGGCGCAGATTCAGGCTGTCCGCTCCGATGTGCTCTCCGGTGTGACCAAGCTGCTTTATGTCGCTCCGGAATCCTTGACAAAGGAAGAGAACGTGGATCTGCTCAGAGAGGTGAATATATCTTTCTATGCGGTGGACGAGGCTCATTGCATCTCGGAGTGGGGGCACGATTTCAGACCAGAGTACCGGAGGATAAGGGATATGGTGCAGACGATCGGGCGGGCTCCAATCATCGCCTTGACCGCCACGGCCACCCCTAAGGTGCAGAATGACATCCAGAAGAATCTCGGCATACTTGACGCCACGGTGTTCAAGTCATCGTTCAACCGGCCGAATCTCTATTATGAGGTTCGTGACAAGGTCGATCCCGACAAGGACATCATCCGGTACATCAAGCAGCATCCCGGGAAATCCGGAATCATCTACTGCTTGAGCCGCAAGAAAGTGGAGGAGATAGCGAATCTTTTGAATATAAACGGAATCCGCGCGCTTCCGTACCACGCCGGGCTCGATGCCAAGACAAGGGCCGAGAACCAGGACCGCTTCCTGATGGAGGACGTGGAGGTCATCGTGGCCACGATAGCCTTCGGTATGGGAATAGACAAGCCTGACGTGCGTTTTGTCATCCACTATGATATTCCTAAAAGCATCGAGGGTTATTATCAGGAGACCGGCCGCGCCGGCCGTGATGGGGAGAGCGCCGAATGCATCACTTATTACAGCTACAAGGACATCCGCAAGCTGGAGAAGTTTATGCAGGGCAAACCGGTGTCCGAACAGGAGATCGGCCGCCAGCTGCTGATGGACACGGTAGCGTACGCCGAGTCGAGTCTGTGCCGCAGAAGGATGCTGCTCAACTATTTCGGTGAAGACTATCCTAAGGACAACTGCGGATTTTGCGATAATTGCGTCAATCCGAAGGAGACCTTCGACGGACGTAAGGAGATGTGCTTGGTGATCAGGCTGATAAAGTCGCTTCCTGAGCATTTCAAGGTGGATCATCTCGCTCTTGTCCTGGCCGGAGAGACTAACGCTATGGTCAAGTCCTACAGGCACGACACGCTCCCGTTGTTCGGCTCGGGAAGCAATCACAGTGTGAATTTCTGGTGTGCGGTCGTGCATCAAGGCCTTCTGCTGCATCTGCTTGAGAAAGAGATCGAGACTTACGGGCTGATCTATGTGACAAAGCTTGGCGAGGATTTCTTGAATTACCCTTACGAGGTGCGTATGGTGGAGGATCGTGTGTTTCGGGAGAAAAAGGCTGTTAAGGAGGATGGCGATGAGCCGTCTGCGGGATCAGTCGCGATGAAGGGAGGCGGGGGAGACGCGGCTCTTCTTTCGATGCTGAAAAGCCTGCGCAAGGATATGTCCCGTAAACTGAATCTCCAGCCTTGGATCATATTCGGGGATCCGGCCTTGGAGGATATGTCGATTCTTTATCCGATTTCCTACAAGGAACTTTGCAACTGTCAGGGAGTCGGTGAAGGTAAGGCGAGGAAGTACGGCAAGGAGTTCATCGAGCTTATCAAGCGGTACGTGGATGAGAATGACATCACCAGACCGGAGGATTTCGTGGTGAAGTCAACTCCGACCAAGTCGGCGGACAAGGTGTTCATCATCCTTCACATAGACAGGCGGATGGCGCTTGAGGACATAGCCGAGGCCAAAGGCCTTGATATGGAGGACCTTCTTACCGAGATCGAAAGCATCGTCTCTTCCGGCACAAAGCTGGATCTGAACTACTACATCAGTCAGGAGATTGACGATGAGGTGGTTGAGGAAATCTATGAATATTTCAGGAGAGAGGCTGACTCTGACTCTGTCGAGGATGCCCTCAGGGCGCTCGGAGCCGACTACGAGGAACTGGAGATCCGCCTTGTGAGGATCAAATTCCTCTGCGAGATCGCTTCTTAGATTGTGACCATCTTCAGTCTGCGGCCTTCGAAGTGGCCGAGCCTGCGGAATCCGTACATCTTTACATACTGCGCGAAGTAATCGAACTTGTCTCCGACCTGCTCCGGTGTGTGCGAGTCCGAGCCGAGACAGATGATCTCCCCGCCAAGTTCCAGATACCTTATCAGAATGTCCTTGTCGAGCTGAGGCTTGCGAAGTCCGTAGGCTTTGTATGTCTTTGTGTTGATTTCCAGTCCTTTGCCATTATCCGCAAGATATTTCAGGATCTCATCGAACAGTCCGGGGAAATCGCGGTACAGCACACTTTCCTTTGGATAGGGCGCATAGCGGGCGACATAGTCGAAATGTCCCATTATATCGAAATCACCGAGCCATTTCATCTCCCTCAGAATGGTCTCAAGGTAGCGCCCGTAGGCCTCTTTCCAATTCTTGCCTTTGTAATATGGCCCGAAATACGGGTCGGTGTCCTCAAGATAATGGACCGAGGCGATGATCTGGTCGAAACTGTTGCCTGACAGAAGTTCCCTTGTCTGTTCGTGGTTCTTCTCTCCCAATCCAAGCTCCACTCCTTTGAATATCTTGAATTTCTTCGGGAATATCCTACCAAGCGAACCGTCCGATATGAGTCCGTTGACCCTGTCTATCTCCGCTTGCTGTGCCTTCACATCGAATACTTCGCTGATGACCGGCTCGAACTCTTCCTTCATCTTCGGGACATAAAAGTCACAATGGTCGGTGAAACATATTCCTCCGAGTCCTTTTTCCGCCGCCGCGACGGCACTTTTTTCAACTGTGGTACCCTCTCCGTCGAAAGAGAATTGGCTATGACTGTGTGTATCGAAAAACATAGGCACGAATATAGCATTTTTTACTTAAATTTGTAGATTGTATTAAAAGAATATGAATATGTTCACGTTTGGCTACAAAACTTCCGTCAGCAGCATCCTCAGGGCGCTGGCTTCCATCGGCATAGGCCTGGTGATGATTTTTGACAACGAGGCTTCGGTGACGGTGGTGAAGGTCATCGCCGCGTTCCTGCTCGCTTCAGGAATCGTGTCGTTGGTCTATGGTTTCATCCGCAACAAAAGGGACGGAGTGCTTCCGTTGATGGCGGTGAACGCTGTTGTGGATTTGATTCTGGGACTTCTGCTTTTCTTGAATCCAGTCTGGGTGGCCGGCTTCATAGTCACTCTGATAGGAATTATGCTTATTATTTTTGGCGGCATACAGCTGCTTGCGCTGGCCGGAACCTTGTCACTGCTCGGGGCCGGATTCTCCACGCTGATCCTTTCGATCTGCGCGGTTGTCGGAGGGGCGTTCCTGCTCTTCAATCCGTTTGGCGAGAGGATTATGAGCATTTGCGCCGGAAGTTTCCTGCTTCTGTACGGTGTGTCCGAGTTGATCTCATCGTGGCGGATCCGTAGGGCCAAGGAGGCTTACGAGATCCGTTTCAACACTCCTGACGAGCCACAGCCTGACCAGGACGTGATCGAGACATCCGGTTTGGACGATGCCAAGGAAGTGAACTACACAAAGGTGGACGAATAGGATGATTCCTCAGGAAACGGTGCAGAAGATCCTTGACACGGCCCGTGTCGAGGAGGTTATAGGCGACTTCGTGACTTTGAGAAAGCGCGGGGCCGACCTTTGGGCCTGCTGCCCGTTCCACGGGGAGAAGACACCGTCTTTCCACGTCATTCCTGCCAAGGGGCAGTATTACTGTTTCGGCTGTCACAAGGGCGGTTCCGCCGTCGGGTTCATAATGGATTATGAGCATCTGTCCTACGTTGAGGCTTTGCGGTATCTTGCCAGGAAATACAACATTGAAATAGTAGAGAAAGAAGAGACCGCAGAGGACATTGCGAACCGTCAGCGGAACGAGAGTCTCCTGCTTGTATCTGAATATGCCGGCAATTTCTTCAAGGAGCAGCTGAAGACGGAGGAAGGCCGGGCTGTGGGCCTTGAATATTTCCACTCCAGAGGACTGGAGGATGCTACCATCGAGAAATACGGCCTCGGATGGGCACCGTCGAGCCGTCACGCTCTCACGGATGCGGCCAAGGCCGCCGGGTACAAGGATG
>CAVKYA010000182.1:0-5611 GCA_963660255.1 Bacteroidaceae bacterium
CAGGAGTACATCACACCGTAGGCCCAGTACCAATTGTTCTCTGTCTCGTCACCGAAACTACCGAAGATCCATTCGCTGTTTGGTCTGCAGAAACCATCGTTGTAGGCTTCGCCTTTGACGAGAGGATAGCCGTCCTCAGCAAGTTTCGCCTCGGAGATCGCCTTAGTGAAATCCTGTCTGGTAAGGGCGGCTCTGGCATAGACGGCGTGGGCCACATTCACGTTAGGTATCCAGACATCTCCCTCCATACGGGTCACGCTTGTCTTTCCAAAGCAGGCAATCGCCTCTTCACAGTCAGCGTAAATCTGAGCGTAAACCTCAGCCTGAGAAGACATCGCAAGGTCTCCGATAGATTCATCAAGTCTGAGCGGAACTCCGTCGGTAGCGCCATTGTTTGATTCTGCCCAACGTTTTGCATAGTACTGAAGAAGCTTCTGATAGCTGTATGCCCTGAAAGTGAGGGCCGCACCCTTGATGAAATCTTTCTCCTCATCAGACGCGGAGCACCCGTCTATTTTTGCCAGAATAGTATTTGCCTGGCCGATAAGGTTGTAGTAATAGTACCAAGCGTAGAAGTTATACTTGGAAGTCTTGTCACCGCATAATTTCAAGTTGTGAACATCCGCCCAACCAGACGCATATGCATTGTAGGTATAATCTTGGCTCGGATAGTTCTCGAAAAGACGGATCACTGCGTTTTCCCCGCAATCTCCCTGCCTTCCCATATACTGCTGTGTGGTCATAGTCTCGGCGATTCCGTTCAATGCCGCATAGGCATTGTCAAAGTTGGATATAGCCAAATCAGCGCTCACGGAATCAGTCGGAGTGGTGTTGAGGTAGTCTTTTCCACAGGAAGACACGATGAATGTCCCTATTGCGAAAGCCCCTAATATTTTAACAAAGGATTTCATATTCAATTCTTTCATTTAAAGTTTGGATTAAAGATCGAGGGTAACGCCAAGGTTGAACACACGGGCGGTTCCGTAGGTGTTGTCAGACGCTCCATTGAAGGAATATTGAGGGTTCATACCCTTGAGTGATGTGATGGTTACAAGGTTCTCCACGCTTGCGTTGAGAAGGATGCCTTTGACATTAATCTTGTCTGTCCATCTCTTAGGAAGCCTGTAGCCGAGATTGATGTTCTTCACTACGAAATATGAGGCATCCTGGAGCCAACGACTTCCTGCCGCATTGTTGTACTGGCTTCTTTGGAAATCAACGATAGGAATTCCGTTCGGATCGATCCTGTTGGACTCGGTCATTCCCGAAGGTTGCGCTGTCCAGGACTTGAGGATATCCTTGTGGTTCTGGCTTGCGCTGGATGCGCTGCTTGTCGCCATCAGGCTTGCATAAGATCCGTCATAAACCTTACCGCCGAGACTGTAGGTGAAGAGAGCGCTGAGGGTGAAATTCTTCCACGTAAGTGCGGTCGTGAACGAACCATAGGCCCAAGGAATAGCGGATCCACACCAGTCACGCTTTGCGTAGTTGTAGTCGTAGGTATAGTCCTTTCCATTGATGCTGACAATCTCCCCAGCTTTTCGGCCAGCCTCAAGAGTCGCATTATCAAGCTCATTGTCAAGTTCATAGACAGAGTAACCGTTTGTCTGGTCAACTCCTACGAACTGGTAGGCGTAGAACTCGTAGATTGAATGTCCTTCCTCATATCTACGGATTGAGCTGACGGTGATAGGCTTATGATCAGGAAGGGTGATGATCTTATTCTTAAGGAATGTCACGTCAAGACCTACATTCCAGAGCCAGTGACCGTTTCTGATGACATCATAGTCGGCGGAAAGTTCTATGCCTCGGTTGGAAACCGAGCCGATGTTCTTGCTGACTGACATATTCCAGCTTTCGTCTTGGTGAGACCAAGAGCCTGCGGACAGCGGAAGCGGCACGTCGAAGAGAAGGTCCTTTGATCTCTTGTCAAAGTAGCCGATGCTGAAGTTCAACCTATCGAATGCGCGACCTTCAACGGCAACGTCAAGTGTCTGTGTTGTTTCCCAGCTGATGTCATTAGCGGCAAGACTCTGCTTGATCAAAGAGGTCTTTCCACCATTCTTGTCAATCTCATAGAGAGCCTGATATCCGTAGAGACCTACACCGGCGTCATTACCAACCTCTCCGAACGCGGCGCGGAGTTTAAGGGCATCAATCTTGTCAACATCTGCCATAAAGTTTTCTTTCTTTATGTTCCAGTTGGCACCGACGGAGAAGAAGTTTCCCCAACGATGATCCGGGTGGAATCTTGACGAACCGTCACGACGGAACGATGCATCGAAGAAATATTTCTCCGCATAGTTATATCGCGCGCGTGCGAGATAGGACTCAACCCTGTAAGTATCATTGGATCCTCTCGTGTAGGAGTCGGTCAGGAAGTTTCCCAACACGATATTTCCCGGAACGGCCATATTGGTGTTCATCGACGACTGGTACTTTCTGAGATATGAATAGTTCTCGTGACCTGCGAGGACATCAACGTGGTGCTCACCAAAGTTGCGATCCCAATTCAGCATCTGTGAAAGGGTGTAATCGTGGTAGCGGTAATGGGTGTCAGTGAAACGTCCGTTGTTAGTGGCTCCGTCACCGATTTCAGGGTTGTTGTATTTCTCAGTGGATGTCGTTGAGTGGTTCACGATTCCCTTGACAGTGGCCGAGAAACCATAAGGAAGGGTAATTGTGGCGTATGCCTGACCACCGATAACATTACGATGGGAGTTCTGCTTGTCGGTCCTGAGCTCGTAGGCGATGTTTCTGTTGTCCAGATAATCCGCCTGAGTGTCATACTGCTTCTTTCCGTTGGCGTCAAGCGCGAATGTGCCGTCAGCGTTGTGGAGATAGTAAGGATAGATAGGAGCCGTGTATCTTGCGATGTAGAATGGGTTGGCATAGTAGCTTCCATTAGCGTTATCGTTGAAGTTACGCTCCGAAACGGTAGCGTTTACGTTAACTCCTGCCTTGAACCATTTGTTAGGAGTGAATGAGGTGTTGATACGGCCAGTCATTCTTTCATAGTCACTGCCTACGATGTAACCCTGCTCGTTGGTGTAGCCGAGAGATGCATAGACATTGAATTTGCTGGAAGCGACACTTCCGGAAATCGAGTAGTCCTGACGATAGCCGGTGCGCTCCACGGCATCGAACCAGTTGCGGTCATCATAGACGGTCTTTCTCTTGGCGACAAGCTTGCCGTTAGCATCGAAAAGAGCATTGTTCGCACCATCGAAGATATTCAATTTGGCATAGTCGGCAATAAGGTGTTCTGTGGCGTAGGTTCCTGCGGCGGCCGCATCAAGTCCGAGTGAGCTGTGCATAGCATAGTTCCTCATCGCCGTCCAGGATGTCTCCATCCACTCCTCAGGGTTGAGGGTCTCATATTCAGGAAGTCCGCGTGTGTAAACGCCCTGATTGATCTTTACCGTGATGGACGGGTCTGTCGAGCCGCGTCCGCTCTTGGTGGTGATGAGGACGACTCCGTTGGCGGCTCGGTTACCGTAAAGCGCGGAAGACGCGGCATCCTTCAGGACGGAGATGCTGGCGATGTCGGCTGGGTTGATTTCCGCGATGTTGCCCTCGAACGGAGCTCCGTCAACAACGAACAGAGGGGTGTTGGATCCGTTTACGGAACCAAAGCCACGGATTCGGATCGTAGGGGCCGCACCTGGCTCTCCATAGGTGTTGTTGACCTGCACGCCTGTGGCGGCACCCTCAAGGGCTCCGGTGGCTGACGTGGTGGTGCGCAGCTCAAGTTTCTTCTCGTCGATCTGTGAGACCGAGCCAGTGATGGATTCCCTCTTCTGGGTACCATAGGCTACGACTACGGTCTCGTTGATGGAGTTCGCCTCAGCAAGCAGTGTGACAGAGACATACGGAGCGATCTTTACGACTTGTGGCTTCATTCCGAGGAAGGAGATCTCAAGTTCTGTGGCGTTGGCCGGAACATTCGTGAGAGAGAACTTTCCGCTTGCGTCAGCGTAGGTTCCGATGGTTGTCCCGGGAACGATGATGGAGGCACCCGCTACAGGCTGTCCATCGTCAGAGTTTACGACACCAGAGACGTTCTGTGTCTGGGCCAGGGCTGCGCCTATGCTGATAATAAGGAACAGCGCGAAGGAAAATAATTTTTTACCCATAAGCTTAATCTTTGTTAAACTTGACCTTTAATATTATCCGAAAGGCCTTTCCGTACATTTTTCTGTCCTATAAAACAATTGGTGACCGTTCTTCCGGATATGAACTATGCGCACCTAAAACATCATTCATCTGTTTGCCAATGACTTGGTGTTCTAGGTGCGAGAAGATTCGCACACCTGGGAGTCGGTGTCTTCGACACAGAGCGTTCTATTGGCGTCTCGTACTTCCAGGTGTGAGAAACCGCACGCACCTAGAACATCATTGGCTTGATAAATAGCGAGTTGCTCTTCCAAGTGCGAATATATTCACGCACCTGAGCGTTATGAGCAGATTGTGAACGTCACTGGGTTGACCACCGAGCAGATCGAAGCTCTCGGGTAAAGCCATTTGGTTTGATTCCTGTCAAGGATTTTTACCGAAAGACTAAAAGTGCGAATACACCTGAAAACAGTTGGGATCAATGGCAAGCATCTTCCTTCCGTTTTCAGGTGTAAGTTTTAATAGCGTTTACACAATAGACCTCATCATCTCCTCGACGCATTTTCGTTTCTGCTCCATTCCGGGATGCACGTAAAGATTCAGCGTCGTGCTCACGTTGGAGTGGCCGAGAATTGTGCTGAGGGTCTTATAGTCACATTTGCTTTCGACGCAGCGGGTCGCGAACGTGTGCCTGAGGCCGTGGAAACGATGCATTGAGAGACCGAGCGAATCCGCGATCTGTTTGAAATGATTGCGCATTGTCTGCGGCTCTGTCGGATGCGGAAAGCCGGAAACGATGAATGTGTCCCCGGACTGTCCTCGGGAATATTCGTGAAGGATGTCTGAAAGTTCCTTTATCACCGGAATATCCCGGTACGAGTTCGCGGTTTTGGGATAGTCGATCGTCAGTTCCGAATGCCTCGGTCCATTGTCGATCAGATACACCCGGTGAGCGGTTCTTCTTATACGGATTATTCCTGCCTCCAGGTCCACATCATCCCACTTCAGCGCGCAGAGTTCACCAATGCGGATTCCGGTGAAAAGGCAGATCTGAAGTCCAAGATTATAAGTGCTGCGATGAGCCGCCAGATAGGATAGCATCCTTTGCTCTTCAACCACCGACAGGACTGGCATCTGCGATCGGATCCTTTGGGTAGGGAAGCGGGTTTCTATCACCCTATGGCCTACCATTCCCCGCTTTTCTCCGAAACGCAGGATCATCTTCAGCACGATGAGCAGCCCCCTTACCGTAGTGATGCCCATCCCCTCTGACAGTTTGGCGTCGACGAAATCCTGGACCGACCGCTGCCGCACATCATCCAGCATTCGGAAACGCGGCTCCAGATGATTCTGGATGATCAATGAATATGCAGCCATTGTGGACACTTTCACATAGCGTCCTTTCTCCATCTTCCATAACAGGCAGACTTCGTGAAAAGAGATTTTTGACATAGTACTTCAATATTTTGGGATAAATAATCATACATATCAAGTG
>CAVKYA010000183.1:0-5594 GCA_963660255.1 Bacteroidaceae bacterium
CTCTCAATTCGCCAAAGCGTGCGCTCTCAGATCGGGTCGCTAAGACACCTGCCACAAAAGTAATGAATGGATTCTTCAGTATAGAAAATCTTTACGGAAAGACAACCATAAGAAATCAATAATTGAACCTCAGCAAAGAACAAGCCAGGACTACCGCATAACGGGGTGTTGCGTCTAAGGAATATATCTGCGGCCGGCCCACTTCTAAACGCAGGGTTGGCAGTACAATAGGGAATGTGTGTGTGTGTACTTCTGTGGCACTGCCACACGGCAGTGGTTTGTAAAAAAATACGGACGTAAAGCAAAATGAACTTGATTCTATCAATTATTTATCCAATCTTTGCAGTCGGTATTGACTATTCCATTGTGATAAACACTAATATGAATAAGGTAATGAAAAAACTCGCATTGCTAATAGTGACACTGGTTGTTCTGGTATCCTGCAAAAAGACAGAGGGTCCCACACCGACTCCGGAACCGAGTGCCATTCCTATTCAGATCGCGACCACTATGACCAGAGCGACGGACTATGCGTTCGAGACCGGGGACAATGTCGGATTGTTCGTTGTCAATGAGCCCAATAATCTACAAACCAACGGGAACCACGTAGACAACTGCACGTTCACTTTCGATGGCACGAAATGGAATGCCGGGAAAGAGATCTACTGGCTTGACGCGACAACCAAGGCTGATTTCTACTGCTACTACCCTTACACGTCCTCAGTGCCTTCCATCACAACATTTCCGTTCCAAGTCAGTCAAGACCAAAGCACGGAGAGTGGTTACAAGGCATCGGATCTTATGTGGGGAAAGGTTCAGGGAATCGTCCCGACTCCGGATCCTGTTATGGTCACCGTGAACCACATTATGAGTTGCCTGATTATAAACCTGAAAGCGGGAACCGGCTGGAAAGAGGATGACATAAAGACGGCTGAGATCACTCTCTGCGGATTGAAGACATCCGCTCTTGTCAATCTGACTGACGGGATTGTCACCGCCGACGGCAGCGCCTCAGAAATTAAACCTCTTCCTGTTGAAACGGAGATATTCAAAGCCCTTGTCGTGCCTCATAAAGTCTCCGATGCTGAACTAGTCCGAGTCAATGTCGGCACGAATTCATATTCATTGAAGACTTCCATCGACTTGAAATCAGGCAAGCAGCACACTTGCACGGTTGTGGTCAACCGCACCGGCGAGGGCATCAACATCGGCATCGGGCCGTGGGAGACAGATGACATCGACTACGGCGGTTCTGTCGAATAAAGCGGAGGAATATTCATGAAAAGGGTATATTCACTTTTAACAGCCGTGGCCGCGATGGCAATAATGGCCGCCTGCAACTTTGAGGAAGACAATTTCCGTCCCGAGTCCGGTGACGAGGCCCCCGGACTGATCACCATCTCCGGTGAGATCTCGCAGATCTACCAGACAAGGGCGAACGACACCGGCTTCGCGGACAAGGACGAGATCGGAGTCTATATCGTGGACTACAATGGCGGCGACGCCGGAACACTGAGGAACAACGGCAACAGGGCGAACAACGTCAAGTTCACATTCGATGAGTCCGCCTACAAATGGACACCGGCGCGCGACATCTACTGGAAAAACAACGAGACGCACATCGATGTCTATGGCTACTATCCTTACACCTCCATCGAGAATGTCAATGAATATGCCTTCGAGGTTCAGAAGGATCAGAGTACGGAGGCTCTGAACGGCAAATTAGCCGGTTACGAGGCATCAGACTTTCTGTGGGGAAAAGCTGAGAACGCGGCTCCGACGGACAGGATCGTCAGGTTGTCTTTCGCCCATAGGATGGCTGGAGTCAGGGTCTCTCTTGTGAAAGGCACAGGATTCTCGGACGCGGAGTGGTCTATGGCCAGCAAGGAAGTTCTCATTCTGAACACCAAAAGGAAAGCCGTGATTGACCTGTCCTCAGGAGTTGTCACCGCAAACGGAGAGGCTGACGGCACTGGCATAATCCCATACAAGAAAGGGAAGGATTTCAGAGCCGTGGTCGTTCCGCAGGAAATAGCGGAAGGAACTCCGCTTATCAGTGTAACAGTGGATGGAATCCCCTACAAGTTCAACAGAGGGATCGTGTTCACTCCATCCAAACAGCACAACTTCACAATCACTGTCAACAAAAGAGAACCGGGCGACTTCGAGTTCAAACTCAGCGACGAGAGCATCACTGCTTGGGAGAACGACGCCGTCTCACACGACGCCACGACGAGGGAATATATCGTCATCGATGTCGAGACTCCGGGGACGCTGGATAAGTGCATTGAGGCGGCAGGGAAGGATATTTCCAAAATAGTGAATCTTAAATTGACGGGGAAAATCAACTCAAGAGATTTCGGCGTGATGAAATACATGATGCCCTTACTCACCGCGCTCAACCTGAAAGAGGTTACTATCGTCAAAAGCGATGATACCGCAAGATTTAAAGATTACATGGACGGCCTTGACCAAGGCGCGTACCTTACTAATGAAGACAATGAGATACCTGACATGGCATTAAGGGTAAAAAAATCGTTATCGTATCTTATCCTCCCTGACAGTATTACCAAAATAGCGCAAACCGCTTTTCAGGATTGTATAAATTTGACAGGATCTCTGATCATACCTGATGGTGTTACCTGTATCGGTGCCAGTGCGTTTCAATCATGTTCCTCGTTTACCGGCATACTATCTCTACCAGAATCACTTACAGAAATCAAGAATAACGCTTTCGACGGTTGTAACTTCATTTGTGAGTTTCATCTCCCTTCAAAACTTAAATATATTGGTGAATATGCGTTTCAATGCTGCTCAGGATTGTATGGAGAGATTCATCTTCCAGAATCTTTGGAATGCATTGGAGCAGGAGCGTTCTCTCAGTGTACATCTTTGTCAGGAAGCATAACCATCCCTAAAAACATAACAACCATAGAACCTAGAATATTCTATTTCTGCTATGGGCTTAATGGCCAACTGAACTTACATGATGACATCACATCCATCGGAGAAGAAGCATTCAATGATAGCCCGTTAAAAGGAGAGCTTATTCTTCCGGACAAAGTGACTTCCATAGGAAGAAGAGCTTTTTCCGGATGTGACTTCAGCGGTAAGTTAGTTCTTCCAAAAGGATTGTTATCAATAGGAGACGAGGTTTTCTATAATAATTGGAGATTGTCTGGCACAGTGGATATTCCCGACAGAGTTATCAGCATTGGTGCCGGAGCATTCGAGGAATGCAGGAATATCGAAGGGATCGTACTTCCGGAAAGCATAGAAACTATTCAATATAAAAGCACATGGCAAAGCAGCCATGGGGCTTTCAAGAACTGCTATGGACTCAACAAGATCGTCTGCAAGGGCACGATTCCACCATATATCCAAGCAGGGGCGTTCGATGGTGTTTCCAAGGAGAATTTCGTAGTGGAAGTTCCAGAAGCCGCTGTGATTCAGTACCAAGCTGCGCCTGGTTGGAACGAGTTCAAACGCATCTCTGCGTACCGCAATCTCTCCATAAGGCCGAATGTGGCCACAGCGTTGAACACTAAGGTCACAAGGGAACTTGTACTTGACGCTGATGAGGAATGGATTGTCGAGAGTGCGCCTGATTGGGTGATTTTGAGCCAGAAGGAAGGCAATGGCAAGGCTGTGGTCAAAGTCGAGTTTCTGCAGATGCCTCATGGTCAGAACCGCGAGGGCAAGATCGTCTTCAAACTCAAAGACAAGGACTACAGGACAACCTGTTACCTTACCCAGTATGACTACACTTACGCCGAAGACGAGATCATCGCGCTCCACAAAGCCACAAAGGGCAATGGAATCAACCTTGTCTTCCTCGGAGACGGGTACAGCGCCAATGACATCAGCGAAGGGCTTCTGATGAAGAACATCCAGGAAGCGGTTGGACACTTCTTCAGCATAGAGCCTTACAAGACCTACAAGGAATATTTCAACGTCTATACAGGAATAGCGGTGTCGCCGGAATCCGGCATCGGAGGAGTCAACACCATCATCTACAACAAGTTCAACACTTCAGCGAAAGGTGATGGCATCCTTGGCGGACGCAATGGGGAGAGCGACTGTAACGAGATATTCAAATACGCCTGCAAGGCTCCGACCGTCAATGAAGGAAACCTCAACCAGACTTTGATCGTCATTGTGCCGAACACGGCCGACTACGGCGGAATATGCTACCTGTACGACGGAGGAGAGGCTATCGCCTATTGCCCGATGAGCGACTACGGCTACCCTCTGGACTTCCGTGGAGTCATCCAGCACGAAGCCGGCGGTCATGGATTCGGAAAGCTTGGCGACGAACACATCTACCACAACGCGTTCATCGATGCATGTTGGTGCACCTGCTGCGGCCACGTTGACGAGTTCAACGGGGCCAAGGCGAAAGGTTGGTACGAGAACCTGTCGCTCACCGGCAAGATGGACGAGGTTCCATGGAGTCACTTGATATTCAATGAGAGATACAGCAAGATAGTGGACATCTACGAAGGTGGATTCATGCACTCGCGCGGAGTCTATCGCTCGGAGTACAACAGCTGCATGAACAATGATATTCCTTACTACAACACCATCAGCCGCGAGGCGATTGTCAGAAGGATCTTGGAATATGCCGGTGAGGAATATTCATTCGAGAAGTTCGCCGCCAATGACAACATAGAGAACCTGCCTGAGACCGCCACCAAGGCATCTCCGTTCAGTTTCTCGGTGTCCGGAGGAACGCATCAGCATAAGCCGGTGTTCATGGGTAAACGTCCAACTCTTAAATAGCGCATGATACAATGAAAAAGATATTCTACCTTTCAATGATTCTTCTTACCGCCGCCTGCTCCAAGTCAGGTACGGAGGTGGATGAACATCCAGAGATTCATTTTGACCTAGGGTTCTCCGGACAGACCAGGGCCACTGCCAACGCCTTTGAAAGCGGTGATGTGACAGGCCTTTACATGACGGAGTATGACAGTTTCAACAAACCGGCACAGCTTCAGGTGTCCGGAAACGCCGTCAACAACGCGGCTTTGAGATTCGACGGGACATCGTGGACGACAACACCTACCCTTTACTGGGACAAGGGTGTGAAGTACGATGTCTATGGCTACTACCCTTACGCCAAACCGGCATCCGTTGACGAGTACCGTTTCAGTGTCGCCACAGACCAGTCAACGTCAAAGACGGCTGGGTCGCTCGGTGGCTATGAGGCCTCGGACTTCCTCTGGGCGAAACAGGCCGGAGTCAAGTACCCGGATGTCGTAAACCTTACATTCAGCCACAGGATGAGCCGCTTGGTCATCAAACTGGTCAAAGGTGATGAATTCGAGGGCGACATTCCCAAGGATGTGGTTGTCAAGGTCCATGGAACAGTACCCGATGCGATTGTGGATCTCGGCAGCGGAGTCGTCGTGAAAGACAACTACGGCAAGGTTCAGACCATCACGATGAAGAAGGAAAGCGACACCGTCTTCTCCTCCATCATCGTCCCGCAGCGCATAGACAACCGCCAGCCTCTGATCGAGGTTCTGACCAGCAATGTCTCCTACCTGATGGAAAGCCGTTTCGTCTTCCGTTCCGGCATCCAGCATTCC